>JBKJVD010000196.1:0-8186 GCA_046590585.1 Thermoanaerobaculia bacterium
GACGAGAAGATCGTGAAGGCAGCAGCGGAAGCGCACAGGATGACGGTGAGTGCATGGATGGGCGGTGTCGTGAATTCCGGCCTCGACGAAGGAGAAGCGCTCACCCCTGCCGATCGACGAAGCCGCATCGAGCGCGACACGGCGGGCCTCGAGCGCATGAGGGGTGGCATCGATCGATTCGCTGCTACGCTCAAGCTCGTCGGCATCGCTCCCGACAGCGAACGGGCCATTCTCGGTGCACTGAAACGTCAGGCAGAGGCGGAATCGTCGTCCGAGCCCGGGATTCGTGATGGTGATGTCCCAGCGTTCCTCTCCAGCCTTTACGAGCGTGGTGAGCGAAGTGCTCCCGATCGGCTGATGTGGCTTCGCGGAGGGCGCGCGTTTGCGCTCTTCACCGGCGATTTCGAGCGGGCCCGACGCCTTTCATCCGAGATCCTCACGCCTGCGAAGCAGCCGATCGATAGCCGCGACGTAATCTTTAACGCCTTTCTCCAACGACTCGATGGCAACCAGACGCCTTACATCGACCTCATGGCCGATTGTCCGGAACCAGATCCTGAATACGTGGCGGCCAAAGGTCGTCCCGCCCGGGCGGCGCGCTACTGCGAGGATGAGATTTCCAGGATCGTCTCCGCTGCTCTCGAAGTGCTCGCTGTGCCACCACCTGAACTGCAGCAGATGCATGTGGAGACCAACCGGATCTCAGTCCCTCTGCCGCCGGCAGGAGAAACATCGTCGATCCCGATTCCTGCGGCACCACCCTCACCGCGCGCAGTGTTACCCGCTCCCGCAAAGCTCGTCGAAAGCCCCGCCAGAAAACCAACATCGATCGGAAAGAAATCTGAGTCCAGGTCGACCCCGGAGTCCGACTTCGACGGATCGCTCCGCGTGAAGGAGAACATCCACAAGGTTCGTCAGATGTTGCTTGAGAAAGATTTTGCGGGACTCGATGCGCTTGGCGACCGCTATCGGCGGGAGCGATCGTGGAGAGATCCTGTCTATTGGGATATCGACCAGTTGTACGAGGCGATCGCCGGAAGTCGCCGCGAGCCGGGGAACCTGCCCTACAAGCAGAGAATCCAACTGCTCGAAGAATGGTCATTGAAGTTTCCCCAGTCGCTGACTGCACGTGTCGGGCTCGCCTATGCGCTCTATTCAGCCGCATGGGAGGAACGCGGCTCGACCTTTTCCGACAAGGTGCCCGACGAGGGATGGAAAGGCTACGAGTCTTACATGGATCGTCTCCAGAAGCTGATGGCCAGCCTGGCGACAGTCGCTGCCAGCGACCCGCAGTTCCATGTGATCCGGGCGCGTCTGGCCAATGAAGCGGGCCTCGGTGATGCCGGCGCGATCGTACGGGCGGTGGGGAGCCAGGTTCCCCACCCATCACTCTTTGCGAGCGCGGCGAACTACAACACGAGGAAGTGGGGCGGCTCACCCGATCGCTATCGTGCGTTCGTCGAGGAAGCGGCCCGCCTCAGTGCGCCCGTCTATCGTGACGCGATGTATGCCTATCTCGCGTATCAGGCCTACCGCAATGTGGACGAGCAGGAGTACGAGGAGTTCGGGTTCGACTGGCAGCGGATGGAGCGCGGCTTCGAGGACATGATCAAGGTCGCGCCGAAATGGATTCCTTCCTACCATCGCTTCGCATTGACGGCGTACCGATGGAGGAAACGGCCGGCAGCTCGCAGGCTGTTCAGCCGCCCGGAGCTCGCATGGTTTCCTCTCGCCGAGTCGATGTGGGACAGCAAATCGTCATACGAGCAGGCGAGGGCGTGGGCATTGGAGGTACCGGTCGAGTCCTTTGTGGCAGCCGGGGTGCCACCAGCGACGCTCTCCTCGCAAGGAAAAGTCATCGCGTCCCAGACGGCGGTGCCCGTACCGCCGCCGCCAGCCGTCAGTGGCACGAAGCTGCGCCCGCCGCAGCATGGCGGGAAGGGTTCCTCGATCGTCGCCAATGCGCCGTCACAATGGCCGCAGATCGTGATGCAGAGCGAACTTCATGAAGGAGGAAAGGTTCATCGACTCGTCTCCTTCCTCGTGGAAACAACCGACGGAATCGTGGCGGTGAGCGCCGTTCCTTCCGACAAGACGCGCAGGGACGACGAGAGCGCAATCAAGCCTGTATTCGGGAGGATGTCGAAGTGGACGATGTGGTCGCCCACCGCACCGCGATCCATTCTCACAGTCAGCTCGCTCGAGACGACGGAGCCGGTGAACTGGCAACAAGGCGTAGCCCTCGCGCTTGCACCGTTCGCGGGAAAGCTGCCGGTGCATCCGCTGAAATTGAGGCCGGAGGAAAAGGACGGCGCCGTGGTGTTCCTCGTCGGATGCAAGTGGGTCGGAGAACTCTGCGAGCAGTTCGTCGTCGAGGGAAGGATCCGCGGCCGGAATGAGGGAAAGAGTTCCAAAGCGCGTCGACTGACGATCGGACTGAAGGACAAATACGACTCCCGAATGTTCGACGGCGCCGCGGTTCTCGACGAGGAAGGATACGCCGTAGCAGTAGGCATTCCTGGACCGAGCACCAGCTACGATGTCTCCTTCGCCACAATGATCGAAGCCGACGATCTTCGTACCGTGGTTACGCACTGAGCCGGGAACAGGGGTTCGGCCGGATCGCGCAGGCCGCGCCGCGAGAAGGGTATGTCCGCGGGCGACTGTGTTTCTGCTTGTTTCAGAGAATGAGACAATGCTGCTGAAGGGCTGGAATGACTACTTCGGAACTTAAGGCCGGTGCTCGAGTGCGCGACGTCCACTGCACTGACGACAACCTTGTCGTGGATTTGCAGGATGGGCGCATCATCAGCGTACCGCTCGCGTGGTTTCCGCGCCTCCTGCATGCATCGATGCAGCAACGCGCTCGGTGGGAGGTGTCAGTGGCGGGATTGGGCATCCATTGGCCCGACGTCGACGAAGATCTCTCAATCGCGGGACTTCTCGCAGGAGCGCCGGCGCCCGACACACGGGTCACTGCGGCTAACTAAGAGATTGCACCGGACTTCGGCGCGCCGCCTGCTACACACGACTTTTCCCAGTTACGCCTAGGCCGATTCCGGCGGAAGATGCGGGTCGTTTGCTCTTTGCGGCGTTCACCGTTCGTCGCGACCTATCTCCTTTCGAGACATGACAGCCAAGGAGAAACGAGTTTATGAGCACCTCCCGAAAAAAGGTTCCTAAGTTCATTAGCGAAGACGCCGAGAGAGAGTTCTGGTCCACCCGCGACTCCACGGAGTTTGTGGATTGGTCCGGCGCGCGAGCAGTAGTCGCAGCGAACCTCAAGCCAACGTTGCGTACCAGACATCCCGTACCAATCGCTGATCAAGAGCTTTCTCGCTGAGAGAATTGAGAACGAGCTGGCGGGTGGCAAGAAGGTTCCGGGCTTCGAGGACGGCCTGCCAATCGTTTGCGAAGGCTACTCCTCCGGCCTGTACTTCAATCCGGTTGCCGTTGTGAATCTGCGCGACAGCCTCCCGGTGAATCGAGATTCCTGGACCCGACTAGCCCAAATCGCGACCGGTTATCCCATCGAGGCAGTCGATCAACTTCTCCAAATGGCGCTCGAGTCGTTTCACTGGGCGGCGAAAAACGATATCGGCATCATCGAGGCCGACGAAGTCACAGGCCAGTACGGTTTCCGGTAGCTGGCCCAACGCTTAACTAGCGGTTTCACCGAACTTCGGCTTCGGCTTTGGTTCTGCTCTGCTGCGTTCTACGTTTCACTCGTAGCCGAAGCCGGGCGGCCATCGCGGGAACCTTGTAACGGCGCTCGAAGTACACGCTAGACGAAGCGCTGAACCGACCGGGGAGTAGACTTGCGCGTCGCGGGCCGCGTGAATGAAGGTCGGCATTAGGTGGCGTAGACAGTGTTTCCAAGGCTTCACAATTTCATCAATAAGGCCCTCGCCGCTCTGGGGTTCACTTCCTGCGCGAAACGTGAGTTGCTCTCTCTGACTCAACAGACGTTTCGAATCGCCATCGAGCGCCGAGCGGCATATGCGAAGACCTGTCCCGAGAGGCATGTCGACTTCTCGCGCTATTTCATTACCGAATACGTCGACGGTGTGCCACTCCAGAGGATCGTCGCCGGCAGCATCGAAGTGGCGGATGGGAAACTGGTCATCGCGGATCCCTTTTATCTGACCGAGGACTTCACGGCTCCGTTCAAGCAGGCCCTCCCGGCCGGAGAGTACCCCGTCGAGCTCGCGCTGGCCGACCTGGGCCCCTGGAGTCAACGCGTTGCATTTGTGCGCGTTCTCGTATCGGACGCCGCGGTGGTTCAATGGCAGGTGGCAGAGACAACGGATCCGAGCGGGTTGAATCAGTTCTTCGGCGTCGATGCGGGGCTGGCGTCCTTCTCGAACGCTACTGCAGCCGAAGAGTTTGCCAGTGCGCTTCGCAAATTTTCGAAGGAACATCCAGACGGTAACTACTACGATGACGTGCTTTCCCGCGAGATGCCGAGTACCTCGAATTGGTGCAATTTCCACCCCAATAAAGCATCCACGGTCAACGTAGTCATCACGAGTTCCGGAATGGGCGACGGTCTATACTCATCCTATTGGGGCCTTGACAGAAACGGCGAGCTGGCGCAGCTCGTGACCGACTTTCAGGTATTCGATTCGTCGGGCCCGATCATGCGCACATAGTTGCCCGACGCCTCGAGGCTGACGGCTAACTTAGCGGCACCGACCCAGACCGCAGGTTGCTGTGTCTCCGGGTGTGCGATTCTCGCATGCGGTCCGCGCAGGTGAGTGCTGGGTCCGGAGCTTGATGGACTTCCGCATCGCGTCGCGGGTCGCGCGGCTGAAGCGCCGGTGGATTAGGCAACCTAATGGAATTTCAGGAACTGCTCGCGCCGGTTGTCGGCGAACCAGACATTGCTGACGCGCTCGAGTCGTGGAACTGGCTGGTTCCGGCCGGCTGCCGGCCCCTCGTTGCGACGGCGCTCGGTGACGTCTTCATGACCAACACCGACGGATCGGTTTGGTTTCTCGACATCATAGGCGGAAGCGCTGATCGTGTCGCTGAGAGTACGGCGGCGTGGGAAGCGCTAATCCAAGACCCCGAGTTCCTCGAGCGTCATTTCACTCCGGGGTTCGTTTTGCAGCTGCGAGAGCGGAGCGGCGTTCTTGCGCAGGGTGAATGCTACGTTCCGAAGCTCGAACCGATCTTGGGCGGCTCGTGGGAGCCTGAGAACTGGGCGCCAGGCAAGTGGGTGTGTCACCTCGAGCGCCAGGGGCGTGTTCACTTCGCGATCAAGGATCTCCCGGACGGAACGAAGATCACCGGTTGGAACTTCACCGAACTTTAGCGCCGTCCACCGACCCGGACCGCAGGCGCCTGCTAAACTCCCGGAGTGTCCGCCTTCGAGGTTCTCTCCGAAATCCGTGACGTATCCACGATCGCGGTAGGTTCCGGAATTCGAGACCTGGCGATTCTCCAGAAACACTTCGGGCTTGGTAACTGGCGGAAGCTCAAGGGCTTCGCGAGCGTTCGTCTGAGTAATGGCATCGTTACTGAAGCAGAGCTACACTGGTACGAGGCGCACGGAATCGGCAAACGCTGGATGAAGATCAAGCGCTACATCTGACATGAGCGACCATAAGGGTTACGTAGTCTGCATCCGCAACGACGGCTATGAAGGCGCACTCGACCTTCGAAAAATTTACGAGGTTCTCGAGGACCCTAAAGCCGCGGAACTGGACACGATCCGCGTTATCGACGAGAGCGGCGAAGACTATCTCTACCGGGCGTCGTGGTTCCTGGCGCTGGACCTGCCGAGTTCTGTCGAACACGCGCTTGCCGAGCTTGCAGTCAAGTAGTCCGCGCCTGACAAGCGGTTGCACCGGATGCGGGCGTGGGTATCCCAGGTACCGTCGCGAATAGTCTCGGTGGCAGGTACCGCCGCCTAAGTCGGCGCCGCACCGGACTCGGCCCGCTCATCGCGTGCTAAAGCAGGTTCCGTCCTAGAGAATGTATCTGCTCAGATCTTCGTCGCCCACGATTCCGGCGAGTACGCGGGAGACGTAGGCTCCGTCGATGACTACGGTCTGGCCCTTCATCTCGCTCGCTTCGAAGGAGACCTCGTCGAGCAGGCGCTCGAGGATGGTGTGCAGGCGGCGGGCTCCGATGTTTTCTGTCTTCTCGTTCACGACGGAGGCGAAGCGGGCGATCTCCTGCATCGCTGACTCATCGAACTTCAGCGTCACCCCCTCGGTTCCGAGGAGCGCGGTGTACTGTGCGGTGAGGGCGTTCTTCGGTTCGGTGAGAATGCGCACGAAGTCGTTTTCGGTGAGCGGGTCGAGTTCCACTCGGATCGGGAAGCGGCCCTGTAGTTCCGGGATCAGGTCGGACGGTTTCGAGACGTGGAACGCCCCGGCAGCGATGAAGAGGATGTGGTCGGTCTTCACCATGCCGTACTTCGTATTGACCGTCGTCCCTTCCACGATCGGCAGCAGGTCGCGCTGTACGCCCTCGCGCGAGATGTCGGGACCCTGCGATGCGCCCTGGCGGCCGGCCACCTTGTCGATCTCGTCGAGGAAGACGATTCCGCTCTGTTCCACGCGATCGATGGCCTCGCGGGTCACGTTCTGCTGGTCGACGAGCTTCTCCGCCTCCTGCGCGATGATGATGTCCCTCGCGTCGCCAACGCGCATCCGCTTCTGCTTCGATCGTCCGCCAAACAGGCCGGGAAGCATGTCCTTGACGTTGATTCCCATCTCTTCCACACCCTGGGGCGTGAAGATCTCGAGCGACGGGTTTCCCTGTTCCTTCACTTCCAGCTCGATCTCCCGTTCATCGAGCTTCCCTTCATCGAGCCATCGCCCGAGCTTCTCGCGCGTTTCGGAGTTCGTGTCGTGTGTTGGCTCGGGTGCGGCCATGAACGCGGGACGGTTGGAACCTCGATGCGAATCAGGAAGCAGGATGTCGAGGATCCGCTCGCGCGCGTTCCGCTCCGCTGCGGCGCGGACGCTGCGACTCTTTTCCTCTTTCACCAGCTTCACGCCAAGTTCGGTGAGATCGCGGACGATCGACTCCACGTCGCGCCCGACGTAACCGACCTCGGTGAACTTCGATGCTTCGATCTTGAGGAACGGCGAGTTGGTCAGTCTTGCCAGCCGGCGGGCGATCTCCGTCTTTCCGACGCCGGTCGGTCCGATCATGATGATGTTCTTCGGAGCGATGTCATCACGCATCTCAGCCGGCAGCTGCTGCCGGCGCCACCGGTTGCGCAGTGCGATGGCCACCGCACGCTTCGCGGCGTGCTGACCGACGATGTACTTGTCGAGCTCGCGGACGATCTCGTGCGGCGTCAGCCGTTCCGCCGTGCCTACTGCCTCGCTCAATTCCGGGGAGATGATCATCAGAGTGTCTCGACCGTGATCCTGTCGTTCGTATAGATGCAGATCTCCGACGCGATCCGGAGCGCTTCGCGCGCAACGTCGGCGGCCGGCATCTGCGTGTGGGCAATCAGCGCGCGGGCCGCGGCGAGTGCGTACGATCCGCCGGAACCGATGGCGAGAATCCCGTCATCGGGCTGGATCAGGTCGCCCGTGCCGGAGATCAGGTACGAGCGTTCCGCATTCGCGACGATCAGGAATGCCTGAAGCTGCCGTAGGTACTTGTCCATCCGCCAGTCTTTCGCGAGTTCCACGACCGCGCGCTCCATGTTGCCGCGAAACTCCTCGAGCTTCGATTCGAAGCGCGAAAACAGCGCGAATGCATCGGCAGCCGATCCGGCGAATCCAGCGATGATCTTGTCGTGATAGAGGCGCCGGACCTTCGCCGCCCCATGCTTCATGATTGTGGTGCCGACGGTGACCTGTCCGTCGCCGGCGATCGCAACTGCTCCGTCGCGGCGTACGCAGATGACCGTTGTGGCTCGAAACGTCAGATCGTCCATGGCCAATCCATCCTATCCGAATCGTCGTGATGCGATTCCCTGGTTCACCGCGCCGGAAAGTCGTCCGGCCATTGAGCTTCCAGCTTGCCGAGCTCGGGTGCCTCGAGCCTGAAGGAATGGAGCAGAGGCCGCGGCGCCGCGGTCTGGCTGCCATATCGCCGGTCGCCGGAGACCGGGTGACCGATGCCCGAGAGATGAATGCGGATCTGATGCATGCGGCCGGTCTGGATCGTCGCCTCGATGAGGGTCTGACCGCCCACGATGCGCAACGGCTTCA
>JBKJVD010000230.1:0-8925 GCA_046590585.1 Thermoanaerobaculia bacterium
TCTTGAGTTGCTCCACCGTCTACGCGGTTCAGCTGACGTGATTTTGAACGAGCGCTCTCTCGCACGTCATCCTGAAGCCGGCGTAGCGCGGCGAAGGAACTCAAGATGCGAGACTGTAAATCTGTGGCCGCAGATTTCTCCACGAGCCGGACTCAGATCGCTGCATCTTGAGTTTCGTCACTGGCTAGGCTTGAGGCCGCTCGTGGTCACAGGTTTCGGGTGTGGATGAGATCGACCCATGGATCGTCCACCTGGCTGAAATCCAGCATGCAATACGATGAAGAACGAGGCGAAGGGGAAGAGCATGCACGAAGAGGGTAGTGGGGGATCGATGGGGGCGGCTGCGGCGGATCGGGAGATTGTGATCAGCCGTTTTTTCAATGCGCCACGGGGACTGGTCTTCAAGGCGTGGACCGACCCGCAGCATGTTCATGTCTGGTGGGGCCCGAATGGGTTCACGACCACGGTCGACGAGATGGATGTCCGGCCGGAAGGGGTATGGAGTTTTGTGATGCATAGTCCGGATGGCGTCGACTTCGAGAACCGGATTGTCTTCATCGAGGTGGCCGAGCCGGAACGGCTGGTGTATGACCATGGCGACCGTGAGGGAGAGCCGGCTCATTTCCGCGTGACGCTGGAGTTTGATCAGGAAGATGACGGAACGCGCCTGACGATGACTTCGGTCTTCCCGACCGCCGAGGCGCGGGACTATGTGGTGAGAGAATTCCGGGCGGTTGAGGGTGGGAATCAGATGCTCGACCGGCTCGAGGCATTTCTGGCGCAGAGTGGGCGCTGACTACTGCGAGAGAAGTTTGAGACCGAAGGCCACACGATCGAGCCCCGCGATCCAGGGATCGCAACAGAGGAGGAATCATGACCGAGATCACGGCAAAATGGATCGCTTTCGCACCACAGTTCCTGAGCATTCTCCGGATTGCCACCGGCATCATGTTCATTCTTTCGGGCACGTCGAAGATCCTGGCGTTTCCGGTAGGGATGCCGCCTGATGGAGCCACGGCACAGTTCGGGACGCAGATCTGGATCGGCGGGATGATGGAACTCGTGGGAGGCGCGCTCTTCCTGATCGGGCTCTTCACGCGACCGGTCTCGTTCATCCTGTCGGGTGAGATGGCCGTGGCGTACTTTCAGTTCCACGCCCCGCAGGGATTCTGGCCGACTGTAAACGGCGGGGTGTCCGCAGCGCTCTTCTGCTTCGTGTTCCTTTACTTCTCGGCGGCCGGTCCGGGACCGTGGAGTGTCGACGCGATGCGACGCTCGTAGAAGCAGCTGTTGGCTTTTGGCTGTTGGCTGTTGGGAAAGGCTTGCAAATCAGCCTTTAGCTTTTCCCAATAGCCAACAGCTAAAAGCCAACAGCCGGTTCAAACTAACTCGCTACGCCCGCACCGGGCGGGATGGTTTCTCGCGTCAGCCCGGCACGGCGCTGTTCGGCCTGCACCTGGTTGCGGCCGCGTTTCTTGGCGCGATAGAGCGCCTTGTCGGCGGCGATGATCAGATCTTTGGCAGACTGAATCTTCGACCGCGGGACGCTGGCCACGCCGAGGCTGACGGTGACGACGAGAGGTCCGGCCTGAGTCGGAATGGGGTTCGACTCGATCATGCTGCGGATTTTTTCGGCGAGTACCAGCGCGTCTTCCAGATCCGTCTCCGGCATCATCACGGCGAACTCTTCGCCGCCGTAGCGCGCTACGAGATCGGTGCTGCGGATTGAGCTCTCGTACAGACGCGCCACCTGCTTGAGGACGTCGTCACCGACGGCGTGTCCGTAAACATCGTTGACCTTCTTGAAGAAGTCGATGTCGATCATCGCGAGCGACAGCGGGCGCTCGTAACGTTGCGTCTCCTCGAATTTCTTCGCCAGTTCGTCCTGAAAGAAGCGGTGGTTATGGAGCTGGGTCAGGCCGTCGGTCACGGAGAGCAGTTCGAGCCGTCGATTCGTCTCCATCAATTCTTTCTGCAGGTCGACGATCCGCTTGCCGGCCCTGACGCGCGCCAGCAGTTCGGGCAGCTGGAACGGTTTGGTCATGTAATCGTCGGCGCCGAGTTCGAGACCTTCGATTTTGTCTTTCTGCTCGTCTTCCCCGGTCAGCATGATGACGTAGCGGGTCCGGAAGTCGGCGTCGGTGCGCAGTTCCTGGAGGAGCTGCACGCCATCCATGTCGGGCAGCTTGCGATCGAGGATGGCCAGATCCCACGGTTCGGCGCGCAACAGGTTGCGGGCCTCTTCACCGGTTTCGCACTGAAAGCTCCCGAAGCCGGCCCGGGCGAGAAAGAGTCCCACAAGGCGACGGATTGCGGGGTCGTCGTCGACGATGGCGACACGGAATTGCTCTTGATTGGCCACGGCGGCGAGCGGTCGCAAGGAGCGTGCCGCAGGGTCCGCCGCGACGCCGGAGGTCAGGCGCCGAGTTCGCGGGTGCGACGTGCGATCTCGTCGCGCAGGTTTCCGACGTGTTCCTGAATCCGTCCATCGAAAGGCGCCTGCGCCGCCGGATCGATCATCTCGACCACCTTCTCGATCTCCGCGGCATCGAGAGAGATCCGCTGGTAGCCGTAGCTCCCCCCCGACCCTTTCAACTGATGGGCGAGGTAGGCGAGGCGTTCGAGCGAGGTGCTCGAGGGATCTGCGTCGAGCGCGTCCTGCATCTCGCGAACTTTTTCGTCCGCTTCGGCGAGAAATTCACGTTTGAGTTCGTCGAGTTCGTGGTCCACCATGACAAGTTCAGCAGCATTGCACGCGTTGTGCCGCGTGGGAGAGTCCTTCAAAAATGCAGGAGTTGCTCGTGGTACGGCGCCAGTTTCAGATCGAGACTCCATGGGCCAGCGTCGGCGAGTCCGCCGTGGAACTCGTGCAGGCGACCGACGGAGCGCCTCCACGCCAGCGCACCACCGTGTCCGCAACGTGGGATGACGTGGCGCTCACGGTGGTGTTCAGCGGAGACGATGACGTGGTCCGCGCCACCCTTCTCGAACACGACGCCCCGTTGTGGCAGGAAGACGCGGTCGAAATTTTCCTGGCGCCGTCCGGGGTAGGGGAGTATTTCGAGCTGGAGGTCAATCCACTCGGCACGACCTTCGACGCGCGCATCGTCTCTCCGGACGGAACTCGGGCGACCATGCGGGCAGAGCTGGACTGGACGTGCGATGGGCTTTTCGCGGCCATCCAGCGGCGCTCGATGGAGGGCGGTCCCTCACGCTTCGACGTCGTGATCCGGATCCCATTCGCTTCCCTCGAATGTCCCACGCCGCGCCCGGGAGAGTCGTGGCGCGGCAATCTCTTCCGGATCGACCGGCACGAAGGGGGCGACGAGTTCACCGCCTGGTGCCCGACGATGAAGACCCCGCCCGACTTTCACGTCGTTGCGGCGTTCGGCGTGATCCGCTTCGCTTAGCGTGTTCCCATTTCCCCAATAGCCAACAGCCCAGGACCTTCCGGGTTTTCAGTGGGTTCGGGGAACGATCGGGATGTTAATGCGCCCCACAAACGTGCCATCGACGTAACTCGCTCATGTACCCCTTCTCCCGTCGCAAACGGGAGAAGGTGGACGAAGGCCGGATGGGGGCGTGCACCCAGGTCGTCCGGATGAGAGAAGCTCGCCGCGCCAAGACATCGTCGTATCCACGATGGCGGGAAGGATCAACAGGGTTCCCTCATCCGGCCTCTGGCCACCTTCTCCCGGTGCGGCAGGAGAAGGGGAACTTGCATGATTTCCGTCGCTTCAACCGGCGTCGGTATTCCGCGAGATTCTTAACCTCAGATCGTCGCCCCAGCGTGGAAAGAGGACTTCCGCCCACGGAATACGGATGGCCAACAGCCAACAGCCAAAAGCCGCCTTCCCGTAACTCCGTGTAAGGAATTCTCTTGAGGTTTTCTGATTTGTAATCCGCGACTCCTGAAAGGGCCGTACAGTGAGCTGCAGCCGGAAACAGCCCTTCCATGAAACCCAGCCTCTCCCGAACTCTCGCCCTCGTCCTGCTCTCCATCACGCTCCATGCGGGCGCGGATGAAGGCCGGATGTGTCAGTCATCTTCGCGGGAATGCGAGCAGCAGATCCGGCAGATGATCTCCGGTCGCCGTTACCTCGGCGTCCAGCTGGTCGAACTGGAGCCGGGACTGACGGTGAAATCGGTTCTACCCGACAGCCCCGCGGCGAATGCGGACATCAAGGCGGGCGATCGTCTCATTGCAGCCAACGGCCGTTCCCTGGTCGGTGGCAAGGTGCAGGACTTCAAGCGGATCATCGCGGACGCCAAGGAGACCGGCAGGCTCTGGATGATCGTGCAGCGCCGCGGCGCCTACCGGAAGGTCGAGGTCCGGCTCGAGCCGTACAGCAAGGAGCAGATCGACAAGATCGTGGCCGCGCATCTCAGGCAGAGACATCCTGCATCCGCCACGAGACAGCCCTGAAGTGTGACGCCGATGATTCGATCGCTGATCGCAAGACTGCCGCGGCTGAACCGCTCGGGTGGTGGATCCGATCAGAGGACGATTGCCATTGCCTTCCTGATCATCTCGGCAGGAATCGGAGTCCTGGCCTGGCGTTCCTACCATCTCTCCAAGAGGATGGAGCGAGGCGCGAATACCCTGGCGGTGCAGTACGCAGGGTATGCCGCTGAGATCACAGCACGCCGCGTCGATGCTGCCGTGCGCGCCGAGATCATGGATGCGTCCGAGCAGTGGCAGCAGAACGAGCGCAAGGCGGAAGAACCGGACTTTGATGGCCTGCGCGCGTGGATCGAAGGACACGACTGGATCGTGTCTGCGATCTACGTCCCGGACTTCGATCCGACGCGCACCATCTTCGTCAGCGAGATCGCGGCGAAGACCGAGGCCAGTCCTCCCCGGATGACGCAGGAGTTCTTCACTCCCACCGGGACCGTGAA
The DNA here is from genome assembly GCA_046590585.1 of Thermoanaerobaculia bacterium. Lineage (GTDB taxonomy): Bacteria > Acidobacteriota > Thermoanaerobaculia > Gp7-AA8 > Gp7-AA8 > JBKJVD01. Next base: position 4,903 of record JBKJVD010000230.1, read on the forward strand.
GTACACCTATGACCCGGTGCGACTGCTCGCGCACGTGCACAACGCCGTCCGGCAGCAGCCGCTGGTGCGGACCTCGGACGAGATCGGCCTCAATCAGCGGGCCGAGGTTTCTCTGGAAGCCCACCCGCCAGCGAAAGGGTTGATCGAGCTGGCCGGCGGGTTCGCCTTCCTCTCGCCGCTGGCCGCACCGCTCTCGAACTATGCCGTGAGGGCGGTCGTGAAGACCGCCTACGCCGGTTCGGGGTGGGCCAACCAGCGCGTGGTCAGTCTGTGGGTCAGCCTCCTGGCACTCGCCCTGACGGGATTCGGGGCGTACCTGGCGCTGCGTGGGCTGAGGCGCGAGGCGGAGACCACCAGGATCCGCGGCGCGCTCATCGCGAACGTGTCGCACGAACTTCGAACCCCGCTCGCGCTCATCCGCCTCGGTGCCGAGACTCTGCAACGCGCCTCGAAGCTCGAGGTTCACGAGCGGCGCGAGATCGAGGAATCGATCCTCAAGGAATCGCTGCACCTGTCCAATCTGGTCGAGAACGTGCTCGACGTCGCACGCATCCAGCACAGGAAATCGAAGGCGCTGACCTTCCTGCCGGTGCAGCCACGCGATCTGGTGACGAGTCTCGTCGCGTCGTACGACTCGTGGATCCGGAGCAAGGGATTCACCGTCTCGATTCACATCGACGAAGGAATCGAAGAGCAGCTCTGGGACCGCGAAGCCGTCTCACGCGCGCTCCTCAACCTGGTTGACAACGCCATCAAATATTCAAGCGACGAGACGGACGTCGAGGTGGCGCTGCTGCAGACGGCGGACGAGGTGCTGATGGAAGTCCACGATCACGGAGTCGGCATCGCGCCGAAGGAACTGGCGAAAATTTTCCAGCCGTACTATCGCGCGCGCTTCTCCGACACCCAGACGCGCCGCGGGGCGGGTCTGGGTCTGACACTCGTCCAGCAGATCATGGATGCCCATGGCGGCCGCGTTGAAGTCGAATCGGAGCCAGGCGAGGGATCGGTATTCCGCCTGCGCTTTCCCCGCCTTCGTCGCGAATCGATCGCCGCTGAAGTTGCGCACAAGAAACTTGCCGGTGATGTTGTTCGTACATGAATCAGTTGCATCAGGAGAGCTGCGCGATGACGAAGATTCTGATCGTTGAGGATGAGGCCGGGCTGCGCCAGGGGTTGGAGATCAACCTCCGTCACGAAAATTACGAGACGGTGACCGCTGCCGATGGCGAGGAAGCCATTCGTCTCTTTCATCTCGAGCAGCCCGACCTCGTGCTGCTCGACCTGATGCTGCCGAAAAAGAGTGGCTTCGAGGTGCTCGACCAGATTCGCAAGGTCTCGCGCATCCCGGTCATCCTCCTGACGGCCCGAGGACAGGAGACCGATAAGGTCCGGGGCCTGCGCGGTGGAGCGGACGACTATGTGACCAAGCCCTTCGGAGTGCAGGAACTCTTTGCACGGATCGACGCGGTCATGCGGAGAAGCGAATCGGCGACGACCACGTCGAAGTCGGTGTGCGAGGACGACATCATCCGGCTCGATCCCTCCACGCGTGAAGCACGCGCCGGAAAGGAGACGCTGAAGCTCTCGCCGAAGGAATTCGATCTCCTCATGTACCTCTTCCGGAATCGCGAACGGGTCGTGCCCCGTGACGAACTGCTCTCGCGCGTGTGGAACTACAGGGTCGATCTCAATCTCAACAGCCGGACTGTCGACACTCACGTCACCCGTCTTCGCCGGAAGCTGCAGAAGGCCGTGGGAACGGATTCCGCCGTCATCGTTGCCGTCGCGAAGATCGGCTACCGCTACCTCGGCGAAGTCACCGCGGAAGCCACATAGACGCTTGACAGCTGCCATGGACGGGCCTAGCTTGGTTCGATGATTCGCACGGACGATCGCGGCTGCTGTCCAGGTTCCGCCACCGGTCCGTGCGTACGATGCTGAACATTTATATTTCGCAATGGACCCAGACCCGAGCCTCTCGCTCGGGTTTTCTTTTTGCTGCATGGAGGCAGAGATGCGTCACGGAAAGATCTACGACAACATCACCCAGCTCATCGGCAATACCCCTCTCGTGAGGCTCAGCAAGATCGTCCCGGAGGGAATCGCGGAGGTCGTGGTCAAGCTCGAATCGTTCAACCCGCTGTCGTCGATCAAGGACCGCATCGCCCTGTCGATGATCGAAGAAGCGGAGAAGAGCGGCGAGTTGAAGCCGGGATCGACGATTGTCGAGGCGACCAGCGGGAACACCGGCATCGGACTGGCGTTCGTCGCGGCAGCGAAGGGGTACGAATGCACGCTCGTCATGCCCGACACGATGTCGGTCGAACGCCGCAAGCTCCTGCAGGCGCTCGGCGCGGAGCTGATCCTGACGCCGGGACCGATGGGAATCGGCGAGGCGCAGCGGGTGGCCGGCGAGTACGCAGCGTCGAAGCCAGGCTCGTGGCTCTCGAAGCAGTTCGACAATCCGGCTAACCTGAAAGTACACCGGGAGACCACTGCGGTCGAAATCCTGGACGACACCGGACGGCAGCTCGACGCGGTGGTCGCAGGCGTCGGAACCGGGGGCACGGTGACCGGCATCGGCCAGGTGCTGAAGAAGGAACTTCCGCACGTGTTGATGGTCGCCGTGGAACCGATCGAGTCGCAGGTGCTGCGCGGCGGCAAGCACAACCCGCACAAGATCCAGGGGATCGGCGCTGGAATCATCCCGTCGATCTACAGCGCCGACGTCGTCGACGAAATTGTCGATGTGAAGCTGGAAGATGCGCTCAACGTGGCGCGACGCCTGGCGAAGGAAGAGGGCATCTTCGTTGGAATCTCGTCGGGTGCCGTGGCCTGGGCGGCCATCGAAGTGGCGAAACGCCTCGGGCCGGGAAAGCGGGTGGTGGCGATTCTTGCCAGCACGGGCGAGCGCTATCTGTCGACGATGCTGTTCGAGTACACCGACCTGGTCAACCAGCCGGCCACCTTGCCGGCTCCTCCGCCTGCGCCTTGATTTGTCGCCGTGCGACCGTGGTGAAGCTGGCCCGGTCGCACGGCTGCCCCCCTGGTTCGTCGACCGTCTCCGCGGCGGCGCGTGATGACCTTGCGGCTCAGATGTTCGTTTCTTTCCGGACCCGCCGCGCGTCGACGGATACAATTCGCCGCTCGGCATGCATGAAGTCCTCTACACAGAGCCCCTGATCCGCCGGGCGATCCAGCGTTCGATCATCCGGCTGCTCGGCCGGCTCTATTTCATCGCCATGGGATTGCTGGGCGTTTCGCTTCTCCTCTCGGCCGTCCAGAATCATGCTGGATGGTTCGTCGGGGTCACCGGGACAGCGTTGTTTTGCGGCCTGCTCGTGCCGGTCGTGGCGATCCGGGCACACACGCGAGCAGCGATGTCGCGTCTGGTGCAGATGGAGAATGGTGCGGCGAGCGTCGGCATCGACGAGGAGCGGCTTCGACTCGCCTCCGCACTCGGCAGCATCGACATCCCGCTCTCTCGCGTGACCGCCGTCTGGCGCTATCCCGACTGCTGGGTGCTCCTCGCAGGACGAAGCATCCTCATGACCCTTCCCACCGAAACGATTCCGGAGGCGACCCGGGATCAGTGGTTGCGCCAGCTCGAAGATGCCGGCGCGATCATCGACTGACGACTGGCGTCAGCGAGGGCGGCGAAGGTTCCGGAACACTGACTGCCACTTCCTGGATGATTCGGAGCGCGCACAACCGTCAGACGTAATCGTTCCACGCCCTCTTCGTTCCAGTGTTCTCCGCTCCCACTGAAACCCGGGAAGGTCCCTTGTTTAGGCTCCTTCCGGGTTTTCAGTGTGAATCGAGGAAATCAATGACAGGGAACCGGACTGTTATCCAGTGAACCGCTTTTCCTGCAGAAGTAAACGCAGCGAGGCTGACGGAGCCAAGAGGCTCATACTCCCTTCTCCCCGTGGGAGAAGGTGGCGCCGTAGCGCCGGATGAGGGGCCGCGCAACTGTAGATTGTCGACTCGAAGTTCACTGCCGAGACGGTGCCACGTGCA
>JBKJVD010000136.1:0-2935 GCA_046590585.1 Thermoanaerobaculia bacterium
TTCTCCCACGGGGAGAAGGGAGACTTGAGCCCTCTGGCTCCGTCAACCTCGCTGCGTCTGCGGGAAACGTAGTTCACTGGATGACCGTTCAATTCCTTGTCCTCGATTTCCTCGATTCAACCACTGAAATCCCGGAAGGAGCTCATATCAGAATCCGCCCGCCGAACCGCCATGACGGGGATCGGAAATTGCCGTGATCTTTCCGTCGATCATTGCGACGGCCTGCACGTCTCCGATCGACTCCAGAGCGGCCATGGGATGGCCAAGGGCGGCCAGCGCTTCGAGCAGCGCGGGTGTGAATCTCGCGCTCTCGTAGCTCAATTCTTCCGGCAATGATTGCTGGTGAAACCGGGGCGCGGCGATCGCGGACTGGAGCGACTGGCCGTATGCGAGCGATCCCAGGAGAATCTGCAGGACCGTGGTCGGGATGCGAGAACCACCCGAAGTGCCCAGGGCGAGAATCGCCTTGCCGTCGCGCGTCACGATCGCCGGCGCGGCGGACCACGAGGCACGCTTGCGCGAATCGAGCAGGTTCGGAGCCGCGGTGCCGAGGCCTTCGCTGTTCAGTGCTGAGGCATCGACTGAGAACGCGGAGAGCGCCGTGTTGATGAAGAAACCGCAGCCTGGAACAACATAGCCGCTGCCGAAATCTCCGCCGAGACTCACCGTGGCCGAGACGACGTTCCCCGCGGCATCGACGATCGTGAAGTGCGTCGTGTGCGGAGGCTCGGTCGCATCGGATGCCGGGTCGCCCAGTGTCGAGGTGGGAGTGACGCGCTTCCTGTCAATCGTCTTGCGCCACTGTTCTGCGCGCTGAGGAGAAAGCAGTTCGCGATAGGGAATGCGGATGCCCAGTGGATCTCCGGCGTAGCGCGTACGATCGATGAACGCGCGTCGCGTCACCTCGGAAACCAGATGAACGTAGTCGGCGGAGAGAAACGGAGTGGCCCGGAGATCGTATCCGGCCAGCATCTGCAGCGCAGCGGCGATCACCAGTCCGCCTCCGGCCGGAGGCGGCACGAGGTGAATGGACGCGTCGCCGAAGTTGACCTGGATCGGCGCACGCCACACGGGCTGATACTCGCGCAGGTCGCGGAACGAGAGCAGGCCTCCTGCGGCGCGGACTCCCTTGACCAGCTTCTGCGCGGTCGCGCCGCGATAGAACTCGCGCGCGCCACCCGCTGCGATGCGATCGAGAGTAGCCGCGAGTTCCGGCTGCGGGATGATTGCTCCGGGCGCTGCAGGGGTCTCGGATGAATAGAAAAGAGAGCGCGTGGATGCGTATTGATCGATCGAGTGCAGCTTCTTTTCGCTCGCCAGCGCGTTCATCAGCGCGAAGTCGATGCGCAATCCTTCCCGGGCCAACGCCGCGGATGGAGCGACCAGTTCCTTCCACGGTCTCGTTCCGAAACGCTTGTGCAGCGCCTCGAATCCCGCGACCGTTCCCGGCACGCCCGCCGCACGCGGACCGGCAGGGATCCCACCCTTGAACAGGTCGCGTGTCGCGTCATTGGGTGAGACCTCGGAAAAGTCGAGAGCCCATACGGCTTTCTGCGAGGCATCGAAGAAGAGGAGAAATCCTCCTCCTCCGATCGGCTGCGACTGGGGATAGGCCGCGGAGAGTGCGAAGCAGACGGCAACTGCAGCATCGACGGCGTTGCCACCGTTGCGTAGTACATCGAGCCCGATGCGTGTTGCGGCGGGCGAGGCCGTGGCGAGCGCGGCGTGGGTGGCGGTGACCTGCGATCCGGCGAAGGCCGTCGCAGTGGTGAGCCACAGCGCCATCGCCAGACGCATCGTCACCTGGCCCGCGCCCGTCGAGGAGTGACGCGATTCCGTTCGAAGATCAGTTTCAGGCCCCGAAGCGTCAGGTCGCCGTCCACCTCGTCGATGTGCTCGCTTTCCGCCGCGAAGAGGTCGGCCAGCCCGCCGGTGGCCACGACTCGCTGGATCTCAGGCACTTCCTGTTTCATCCGGCTCAGGATTCCGTCGACCAATCCGAGGTAACCGTAATAGATCCCGGACTGCATGTTCACGACGGTGTTGGTTCCGATCACGCGATCCGGCTTCCTGATATCCACGCGGGGCAGTCGCGCGGCACGCGCAAACAGTGCCTCGGCCGAAATGTTCAGTCCCGGCGCGATCACACCACCAACGTAGGTTGCGTCAGCGGTCACCAGATCGAACGTCGTCGCCGTGCCGAAGTCGACGATGACCGTCGGTCCACCGTACGCATCGTGAGCGGCTACGCAGTTGATGATGCGGTCCGCACCGACTTCCTGCGGATTGTCCACCTGGATGGCGATGCCGGTGCGCACTCCCGGCTCGACGAACATCGCTTCGATTCCGAAATACTTTTCGATCATCAAGGCGATGGCCTGGTTGACCGGAGGCACGACGGATCCGACGATCGCCCCGGCTAACGACGCCTGCAGCGCCTCGCCGATCAACTGACGGGCCAGGATCCCGTACTCGTCGGAAGTCCTCTCGCGAGCGGTGGCCAGACGCCACGACCCGGCCATCGTGTCGCCTCGATAGATCCCGAGCACGATGTTCGTATTCCCAACATCCACTACCAGGACGTTTGACGACATGTGAGCGAAGAGTAATACGAAAGTCCTGCCTACTGAGTTCTGAGTGCGGGGTGCTGTAGTGCTGAGTGCTGAGTCCTGAGCGTGAGTTCTGGTGCTGTAGTGCCGAGTTCTGCTCCTTCCGGGTTTTCAGTGGGTGAATCGAGGAAATCGATGACAGGAAACCGGACTGTTATCCACTGAACCGCTTTGCCTGCAGAAGTAAACGCAGCGAGGCTGACGGAGCTAAGAGGCTCATACTCCCTTCTCCCCGTGGGAGAAGGTGGCGCCGTAGCGCCGGATGAGGGGCCGCGCAACTGTAGATTGTCGACTCGAAGTTCACTGCCGAGACGGTGCCACGTGCA
>JBKJVD010000144.1:0-6943 GCA_046590585.1 Thermoanaerobaculia bacterium
GCCACGGCCGGCGCGGGTGACAGCGTCAAGATGACGATCGTCCGCGACGGAACGGCTCGCGATCTCGCCATTCGCGCAACCGATGCGCCACGTGGCGCAGGCCTGACGATCCTCGAGGAAGTCGCTGGAATCCGGGTGGACGATCGCAACAACGCCGTCACGATTTCGGCCGTCACTCCTGACACACGCGCCGACCGGATCGGACTCGGTCCGGGCGATGTCATCGTCGCCATCGACGGAGTCGAAGTCCGCACGAAGCAGGCGCTCAGCGACGCCATGATGCGATCGACCGAACGTTCATCGATCGTCCTCTCGATCGCACGCGGGAGATTCATCTACAACCTGTCGTTCCCGATGGGCGTGTGATGAGGCTGGCTGTTGGCTGGGGTCAGCGAGAGCTGATCCCGGGGCTGCAGATTCACGCCCTCGCATTGTGAGTTCCTTCGCCGCGCTACGTCGGCTTCAGGATGACGTGCGAGAGAGCGCTCGTTCAAACCACTTGATGCTGGATGCGGCGACTTGCGTTGATCGTGAATCCAGCAGCCGCCTTTAGAACAGCGCGAGTTGCCCGACTGAGTTGGCCGAGGGCGGTGGTGGTGTCACGACTCGCGGCTGCAGTTCCGATTTGCGACGTCCCAGGAGCACGTGCAGATTGCGGCGGATCCACTCAGACGATTCGCGGTAGTACTGAAACTTCTGCTCCGCCGCATGGAACCGGCGATTGTGGGCCCCACCCATGATGTGGTGCAGGTACTCATGATGGATGATCGACTGGATCACGTAGACCGGGATATTCGGCCCGTTCAGGAGCGGGTGAATGCGGATCTCGGTTGTTACGTGGTTGTATGAACCGAGGCGGATGCTGCGGCGGCGTTTGCGCGTAATCTGCTGCCCCCATCTCACGGAGAGCGCCGGCAGCTTCGCGAAATACATCCGATGCACCTCAGCCGCAAGAGACTCGAGCTGGTGCGTGGTCTCTGGAAAGGGCAGAGAGATCCTGTCGGGAATGAGCGGTTGGCCCGGCATCAGTGGTCATTGTGCGGACAGAGAGGCGCTCTGACAAGACATGCGCAGACATTTCTGCCTGCGTTGCCGGCTGCCCGGACCCGGTGACCGCTACTCCTCGCCGCGGAACTTCTCGAATGCGCCGTTCAGGTTGGCCATCGCCGCAGCGGAGACGAGCGTGGTTCCGGCGGCGATGACCTCGCCCGACTTCTTCATTCCCAGGAAGACGCCGAGTCCTACACCGACCACCAGCGCGGCCATGGGAAAGTTGCGGATCTGGTCGCGCCACGCTTCCGGCAGAAGATTTTCAATCTCGTCGAGAAACGCCTCCGGACCTTTCTCGGCCACGCTCTGTCCCAATGCGGCGCAGCGTTCGCGGATCGGGTGATCGAAGTCGAGTCCCGCTGCAGCGCTCTCGTGATTGTCTGGTTTCCGTTCCGGCATGCTGGTCTCCTAGTCCTGGGAGTCGTCGCTGCGAAGGATCAATCCGAAGAGGAAGCCAACGCCGACCGAGATCATCAGCGCCTTTCCAGGATGCGAACGCACGTACCCGCGCACGTGATCGACGACTTCCCCGTAGTCAACGTCATCGACTTTTTCACGAACCGTGTTGAAGCCACTGCGGAAAGAGTCGGATGCCGACGAGTACTTGTCGCCCACGAACTCTTTCGCGCGATCGAAAGGGCTGCCTGAAGCTTCGCCCGCGTCGTCGGCCCCGGTTGCTGTCGTTTTCTCTTCCATGCTCGAACCTCCTGATGCGCGCGAAGTATGACTCCACACCCGCTGCAATTCCACCCGGGACTGGCGGAGGGTAAATCGTCCGGTGCACCGATCATGCCGCTCCTTCCCGTGCTCTACAATCGTCGCGTGCGAGTCCGCCTCGAGCAGGTCAGTCACGAATACGGAGCCAGCGAGGAGTCGGCGCCGGTGCACGTCCTCGAAGAAGTTTCTCTCGATCTGGCGTCGGGTGACTTCGTCGTGCTCATGGGTGCCTCCGGGAGCGGCAAGTCGACGCTCCTGCACCTGATCGGCGCCGTCGAACGCCCGACCAGGGGCCGCGTCTTTCTGGGCGACGTGGAGACTTCGGCACTGAACGAATCGCGCCTCACCCTGCTGCGGCGCGCCTCGATCGGATTCGTCTTCCAGTTCTTCAACCTGATCCCGACGCTGACGGTCCAGGAAAACGTCGGATTCCCTCTCGCGCTGCTCGGTCTACGGCGCGCAGAAATCACAGAGAGGGTCGCGGTCGTGCTGGCCGAGGTGGGGCTGGAGAAACGCGCACGCCACTATCCCAATGAACTTTCCGGCGGTGAGATGCAGCGCGTGGCCATCGGACGCGCGGTCATCCATCGACCGCAGCTCATCGTGGCCGACGAACCGACCGGCAATCTCGACTCGAAGACCGGAACGACGATCCTCGAGTTGTTGCGCGCCCTGCATCGCACTCACAAGCCTACGATCGTCATGGCCACCCACTCCGAGAAAGCCGCGGAGTACGGCGGGTCGGTGATCGAAGTCGCGGATGGTCGCATCACCCGCACGATGACCTCGGGCCGCCCATGAACCGCGCCCTCCGATCGGTGCTGGTGGCATTGATCCTCCGCCCCATCCGTCGCGAAAAGATCCGGACCTCGCTGACCGTCGCCGGCATCGCCGTGGGAGTGGCGGTCATCGTGGCCATCCAGCTCGCCAACCAGAGCGCGTTGCGGGCCTTCCGGGAATCGATCGACGCGGTGTCGGGACGCGCGAACTACCAGGTCTCCTCAGATTCGGGAGAGCTGAACGAAGCGATCCTTTCCCAGTTGCAGCCGTATTGGGGGGAGGGACTCCGTTTCGCTCCGGTGATCGACCTCGAAGGTCTGCTCGAACCTTCCGAGACACCGATCCGCATCCTTGGCGTCGACCTGCTGTCCGACCTCCAGTTCCGCGACTACCGCTACGCGCGCGTCCTCACCGCAGGCAATCAGCAGCGGAGCGGTGCCTCATCAACCCAGATCGCAGGGTTTCTCGAACTGTTCCGGCCCGACAGCATCGTCCTTCCCGCTCCGTTTGCGCGCGAGCACGGCCTCGAACTCGGCAGCGCGGTCGCGATCAACGTGCTCGGGAACCGGAAGACGATGGTGGTGCGCGGCATTCTCGAGGCCACAGGACCGGCCACTGCGTTCAACGGGGCGATCGCGGTGTGCGACATCGCCACCGCGCAGCAGGCGTTCGGTTTCACTGGGCGGCTGAGCCGGATCGACCTGCTGATTCCCGACGAGCGCGCGGAAGCAATCGCGGCGCTGATTCACGCACGCATGCCTGCCGGCACGCGGATCGAACGGCCAGCACGGCGCAACGATCGAGTCGAGAAGATGCTGCGCGCGTTCCGTGTGAACCTCTTCGCGCTGGCTGGCGTCGCGCTGCTGGTGGGCGTGTTCCTCGTCTACAACACCGTCCTGATCTCGATCCTCCGCCGGCGCCGGGACATCGGAATTGCGAAAACTCTCGGCGTCACTCCGCGCCAGATCTTCTTCGCGTTTCTCACTGAAGGAGCCGTGTTCGGACTGCTCGGTTCGATTCTCGGCGTGGGCCTCGGGGTGCTCCTCGCCCGCGGCGTGCTTGGACTGGTCGGACGCACGATCAACGCACTCTACGTTTCCACCCCTCCACAGACCGTGCAGCTGACCCCCTCGGTCGCGTTGCTCGGCCTCACGATCGGCGTGCTGCTCTCGACTCTCTCTTCGATGCAGCCCTCGTTCGAGGCCGCGAGAGTCCCGCCGAACGTCATGATCCGGCCAGGACTTCACCAGCGGATCGCGTCGCGCACGGAACTCCTGCTCGCGTTCGCAGCGATCGGCGCGTTCGCAGCGGCGGCGTTGTCGGCGCAGATCCCGGCCGTCGGAGGGATCGCAGTGGGCGGCTACATCTCCGTGCTCTTTGTGGTGGCCGGTTTCTCACTGCTGTCGCCCTCGGTCGTCCGCCTCACCTGCGCGTTGCTTGCGCCGCTCCTCGAGCGGCTGTTCGGCATCGTTGGCAAGCTTGCCGCGACCTCGCTGCCAGGCTCCCTGCGCAGGACAGCCGTTGCCGCTGCGGCACTCTCCCTTGCCATCGGGATGATGGTCGCAGTGGCGCTGATGGTCGGCAGCTTCCGGGAGACCGTGCGCATCTGGGTCGACCAGACCGTCAGCAGCGATCTCTGGCTGCGGCCCGCGAAGGGACTCTCAATGGCGAAGACTGCGCTCTTTCCGCCCGCGATCGTCGATGAGCTGCGCAAGGTGCCGTTCATCCGTGGCGTCGATCCCGTGCGAGGACGCGACATTCTCTATCGCGACACCATCGTCAACGTCGGCAGCGGCGACTTCCACGTGGCCGCCGAATTCTCGACACTTCCAATGATCGAGCCTCGATCGTTTCGCGAGGCCGCGCAACGCGCATTGCGCAGCGGCGGCGTGTTCGTCTCCGAGAGCTTCTCGCTGCGCTTCGAGAAAGGGGTCGGCGACACGCTCGAGATTCCGGTCGCAAACGGCACCATGCGCGCCCCGATCGTCGGGGTGTATCGCGACTACTCGAATGACCGCGGCGTGATCGTCATGGACCGCGCGCTCTATATCCGCGCGTTCAACGACGGGGCCATCAACACGGTCATCCTCTTCCTGAAACCGGGGACCGACCGCGATCAGGCGCGCCGGTCCCTCGAATCAACGTTCGGGCCGAAGTACCACGCCTTCGCCGTCAGCAGCAGCGAGATCAAGACGGAAGTCATGAAGATCTTCGACCAGACGTTCATGATCACGTATGCGCTGCTGTTCGTCGCCATCGTGGTGGCCGTGCTCGGGATCGTGAACACGCTGGCAGCGCTCATTCTCGAGCGAACCCGCGAGCTGGCGCTGCTGCGGGTCACCGGCCTGACGCCGGCCGACATCCGCCGCATGCTCCTGATCGAGTCGAGCCTGCTCGGGCTCGCGTCAACACTCTCCGGTGTGGTGATGGGTTATGCCATGTCGTGGATCCTGATCAACGTGATCAACAAACAGTCCTTCGGCTGGACGATCCAGTTTCATGTACCGACCCGCCTCATCGTCACCTCGCTGCTCATCACCCTTGTCTCGGCCGCGCTGGCCGGCCTGGTTCCAGCGCGACTGGCAAACCGGATCGACGTAGTCAGCGCCATCAAAAGCTGATTCCGCCTTCCGGTTTCTGGTTTCTGGTTTCTGCCTTCTGCCTTCTGGTTTTCCCAACAGCCAACAGCCAAAAGCCAACAGCCCATCGTCACCCCCCCGTCTTCCGCATAGCCTCATAAAGCGCAATCCCCACCGCGGTGGAGAGATTCAGCGAGCGCACGTGCTCCGAGCGGATCGGGATGCGATAGAAACGATTCGGATAACGACCTGAAAGATCACTGGGAAGCCCGCCAGTTTCACGGCCGAAAATCAGGACGCTATTCTCCACGTAGGGAGCATTCCAGTACGACTCCGAAGCCTTCGTGCTGAAGAAGAACGGCTCCCCGAGCGCGGGAAGTTCGCGCTCGAAGGAACTCCAGTCGCGCCAGACGCGCAGATCGACGTGTTCCCAGTAGTCGAGTCCGGCGCGGCGCACTTCGCGCTCCCCCAGCGAGAACCCGAGCGGCTCGATCAGATGCAGCGTCGCGCCCGCTGCCAGGCACGAGCGTCCGGCGTTTCCGGTGTTCCAGTGAATTTCTGGGTGAACCAGGACCACATGTAAGGCCATGACGTATTATCCAGTGATGCGGAAACTCGTGCTCCTCACATCCCTGCTGCTGCTCGTCTCCGCAACCAGCCGTCAACGAACCACGCGGATGGCGCCAGCGCTTCCGCCAGGCACCCCGACCTTCAGCAACGAAGTCGTGCGCATCTTTCAGGCGCACTGCCAGTCATGCCATCGCGAGGGCGACATCGCGCCGTTCCCGCTCGAGAACTATGCCGACGCGAAGGGCCACGCAACCCTGATCAAGTTCATGACCTCGACCCGCCAGATGCCGCCCTGGAAAGCCGAGGCCGGATGTGGCTCGTTCGTGGGAGAAGAAGACCGCACGCTGACCCAGCCAGAGATCGACACGATCGCGAAATGGGTCGACGCCGGCGCGCCCGAAGGGAATCGCACCAGCCTTCCCGCAACGCTGCCGCGGGCAAGCGACTGGCCGCTCGGCCAGCCCGATCTCGTCCTCTCGAGCCCCGAGCCATTCCAGGCGAGGGCGGGAGCAGATACCTACCGCTGCTTCACGATCCCCGCGAAGAGCGATGCGAATCGCTGGGTATCCGCGGTCGATTTTCGTCCTGGTGACCGGGAAGTCGTGCATCACGTCATCGCGTATCTCGACACCACCGGCGCTTCGGTTGCACTCGATGCGAAGGAGCCGGGCGCGGGCTACACCTGCTTCGGTGGTCCAGGGTTCGACCAGCCCGGCACTCTCGGAGGCTGGGCTCCTGGCTCGCGTCCCTACGCACTTCCTCCCGAAGTGGCGATGTCTCTCCCGGCCAACGCCCGCGTCGTCCTGCAGGTTCACTATCACCCGCATAACGACGCGCCCGAACCGGACCAGACCTCCATCGGAATCTACTTCGCGAAACAGAAACCGAAGCAGCAGTTGCGCATTCTGCCGATCATCAATCAGGACTTCACGATTCCGCCGGGAGATCCCTCTTATCGAGTCGACGCCTCCTGGCCGATTGATACTCCCTTCCCGATTCACATCTGGTCCGTTGCTCCCCACATGCATCTTCTCGGGCGCACGATGAAGGTTCAGGCGACGTTCCCGGGAGGAGCGTCCCGCTGCCTCATCAACGTGAACGACTGGGATTTGCAATGGCAGGGGATGTACAACTTTCGTGAACCAGTCGCCGTGCCTGCGCAGTCCCGCCTGACCCTGTCGGCGACCTACGACAACTCCGCGGACAATCCGCGGAACCCGAACCATCCGCCCAAGCCAGTCTCCTGG
>JBKJVD010000155.1:0-13025 GCA_046590585.1 Thermoanaerobaculia bacterium
CAGGGGCGTGGGTCTGCATCGTTGCCGGTGTCGGCGACGTCTGCAGGACCGTCCCGGGACAGCGCGCGACGGTCTCGAGCGCTGCGATCCGCCGAGGCGCGTCCGCCCTCTCGGCGACGTCGCGCGGCTCACCCCGCCGCTTCGAGCTCCGCGACGAGGGCGGCGCCGGCGCGGCGCTCGTCCTTCTCGACGCGACCATCCTTCAGCGTCACGACGCGCGGCGTTCCCTTCGCGAGCGCCAGGTTGTGCGTCACGAGGACGATCGTCGTTCCGCGCTGCTTGTTGATGGTGAAGAACAGGTCGTGAATCTGCGCGCTGGTGGCGGAGTCGAGGTTTCCGGTCGGCTCGTCGGCGAGGAGGAGGGAGGGTTTGTTCACGAGGGCGCGTGCGATGGCAACGCGCTGGCGCTGGCCTCCGCAGAGTTCGTTGGGCTGGTGATCCATCCGGTCCTTGAGACCAACGTTGGAGAGAGCTTCTTCCGCCATCTCCCTGCGTTCCGCTCTCGGGATCTTCGAGTAGATCAGCGGCAGTTCGACGTTCTGCAGTGCGGAGGTACGCGCCAGCAGGTTGAAGGTCTGGAAGACGAAGCCGATCTTGCGATTGCGCACTGCCGCCAGTTCGTCGTCGGTCATCGTTTCGACCGGCGTGCCGTCGAGCAGGTACTTGCCGGAAGTAGGCGAGTCGAGACAGCCGATGATGTTCATCAGCGTCGACTTGCCCGAACCCGACGGCCCCATGATCGCCACGTATTCGTTGTAGTCGATGTTCAGGTCGACGCCGCTGAGCGCGTAGATCTCCTGCGGTCCCAGCTGATAGACGCGGGTGAGCCCGTGCATCTCGATGAGGTGCTTCGCCGGTTCATTCATTTCGATGCCTTGTCCGCCTTCCTGCTTCCGACCTGGTCTTCTTTCGTGACTTCGACGGCGTCGCCGTCAAAGAGCTTTCTCAGTGTGCGAAATGGACCGGTCACGATCACGTCGCCTTTCGCAATTCCGCTCGTGATCGCGACGTGAGTTGCATCGCTGATCCCGGTCGTGACTTCGACCATCGAAGCCTTACCGCTTTTTACGGCGAACACGTACTTGTGTTTCGGCTTGTCGGAGTTCTCGTCATCGAGGGCGTCCTTTTTCGCGCCAGGCACCCGCTCGACGACGCATTGAATGGGCACGGCGAGCGTGCTCGCGGCCGTCGTCGTGACGATCGATACCTGCGAGGTCATGCCTGGGCGAAGCCGGTCGTCCGGAGCGACGAAGGCGACCTTCACCTTGAAGTAGCGGATGCCCGATCCGGCGTTCTGCCGGATCGCGGCGGAACTGCCGATCTCCACGACGCGCCCTCGGTACTCCTTGCCCGACACCGCGTCCACCTTGATGGTCGCGTCCTGGCCTACGCCGATTGCCACCACCTCGGTCTCCCCCACCTCGGCTTCCACCAGGATCTCGGAGAGGTCGGCGATCACGGCGATCACCGATCCCGGGTTGTTCATCGTCCCAGTGACGACGACCTCGCCTTCATGCGCGTTCAGCTGCACGACCTTGCCATCGATCGGCGCGTGGAGCGTCGTGCGGGAGAGATCATTCGATGTCTGGGCGAGCGTGGCTTGCGACTGGCGGACCCCTTCCCGGGACGAGGCGTAGGCGGCGCTGGCGTTTGCGAATTCTAGCCGGGCCCGGTCAAACGCTTCCTGCGCCTGAATGCCCTGCTGTTCGAGTTTCCTGGCGCGGTTGAAGTTCGCTTCAGCGGTCACGAGCGCGGCCTTCGCCCGCTGGACTTCGATGCGGCGGTTGGCCAGTTCAGCGTTCGAGCGATCGCGCTGCGCGACGAACGATTCACGTTCGAGGTCGACCAGGCGCTGCCCGCGCTTCACGAAGTCCCCTTCCTTGAAGTAGAGGCGTTCGATCTTGCCGATCACATTCGCGCTGACGTTGACCTTCACCTTCGGATCGACCTGGCCGGGAGCGGTGACGACGACCTGGATCGTTCGCGTGCCCGCCGGCTCGGCGTAGACCTTCTCGCCCTTCTTCCCGCCGCTGCGAATGCTGGCGAAGAGGATCGCGCCGAGTGCGAGCGCGATGGCGATGATGATCACGACACGCTTCACCGCTTCTTCATCCCTGCGACGATGGCGGCTCCGCCGGTCTTGAGGAGAATCCATCCGAGCCAGACCCCGGCGACGATCGTCGCGGATTTCCGTTTCGAGAAACGCGACATGTGCGCGTAGCCGATCGACATCAGCGCGAGCGTCCAGAGCACGAACACGTCGAGCGACGAGAGCAGTCCGAACAGGACCGGCTGCGCTTCGAGATCGACCAGGAAAGCCGGATTCGATTTGAGGATTGCCGCCAGTTCCGGCGGGGTCACTCCGGTGCGGGTCGACAGGACGATGGCACTCAGGATGCTGGCGATCGCCATCGGCAGCCACGAGTATGCAGTGATCGAGAGAGCCTGCCGGAACCGGCCCTCGCCGCCGAACAGGCGGAACGCGAAGAGGAACAGCCCGCTGGCGACCAGCAGCACGACAAGCGAGACGAGGGGCGCGAAAAAGGTGACCGCCTTGGCGAAGGCGCTGCCGATGCGCAGCGCTTGTTCCATCTGCTCCGCACTCATTCCGCCGCGGCTCTGCATCTCCGCGCGCATCGCCGCACCAAAATCGACGTGGGTGGCAATCATGATCGAGACCGGAATCCAAGTCAGCAGAAGAAGAAGGATCGGCTTGAGAAGATCGGGCTTGCGGGCGATGTCACCGAATGTCTCGTCCGGGGAGAAGAGTACTCCCGACACCCGGCTCAGAAACGGTTTCGCCGCCGGTTCAGAACCGGCGGCGGCTAGCGGTGAATCAGGCGGTTGCGTCACCTACTTCGACTCCCCGCTTCCAGCACGACTGCTGTACTTGAGGCGGTCGATTTTCTCCAGGCCCATGAACCAGTACGTCGGCTCGTTGACCGTGGGAGTTTCGACCATGATGTTGCGCTGTTCGAGCACGTCTCCGACGGCGCGATGGTAGATGGAGATGGCCTTGTTGTATCCGACGAGCGCCTGCAGCTCGCGAACTCGCGAGTCGGCCAGCTGCTGTTGCACCTGAAGCACCTGGAAGTTCGTGGTCATGCCGTTTTCGTAGCGCTTGCGCTCCGCGTCGAGGTTGCGTTCGGCGGCATCGCGTGCGGCGCGAGATGCGGAGATCGAGCGCGCCGAGGTGTCGACGTCCCGGGCGGCCTGGCGGACATCGAGGGCGATGGTCTGTTCGAAACTTTCGCGGTTCACCTTCGAGCGTTCGAGATCGAGTTCGGCGCGGCGACGTTCTGCGCGGGCGCCGATGTTCGTGATCGGGACCGCCACGCTGAAACCGACACTCCACGAGGGAAACTCGTTCTGAAAGACCTGGCTGAGCGACCGCGTGTATCCGGTCGAAGTGACGCGGCCCGTCGGCTGTCCGGTGATCGGGTCGAACTCGAGGCTCCGTCCCGAAACGCCGGCGGCGTTGTAGCTGAGGCCGAGATCGACGCGCGGCAGCACCTGATTGCGGGCGTATCGGTACTGAATGCGGCGCGTGTCGATGGTGAAGCCCTGCTGGCGCATCTCCGGACGAAGTTCGAGTGCCCGGGCGACGGCACCTTCTACGTCGATGGTCATCGGTGCGAAGGCCACTTCATTGGTCGGGATGATGGGGCGGTCCCACTCCGCGCGATCGAGGTTGAGGAGCGCGCGAAGGCGGTCTTCCGCATCGCGGACGGCGGCGACGGCGAAGATGAGCTGCTCTTCGCTGGTGGCGATCGTCACGCGGGGCTGAAGGATATCGAGCGGCGCAGAGGCGCCGACATCGATGCGGATCTGTGTAATGCGCGACTGATCGCGCGCCAGGAAAAGCGATTCCTTCACGACCTCGACGTTCCGGCGTGAATAGACGAGGTCGAGATAAGCCTGTTCGACCGAGACGGCCGTATCCATCAATTGCGCGCGGAACTGCTCGAGGCTGATCCCGCGTGAATTGCGTGCGATCAGGATGCCGCGCCGGTTGACGTCCGTGCCGAAGTTTCGGAGAAGCGGCTGGTTCGCCGAAAACGACAGCCCGCTGCGGTAGGCGGGACTGACGAACGAACCTCCCCCTGCGGTCGTAGAGCGCGAGTTCGTCCAGCCGACGCTGTAGTCGCCGCCGGTGGGGAGGAACTGCGCGAGCCCGAAGTTCGCCGAGGTGCTGCGGGACGAACTGGGGACGAAGGTCGAGGTCGTCGCGGAGTTGTTGCTCTGGTGCTGGACATCGGCCGTGGCGACCGGATCGAACGCTCCGTACTGCGAGCGGAGGCTCTCACCAGCCATGTCGGTGTCGTAAGCGACCAGTTTCACGCCGAGGTTCTTTTCCACGGCGGTCTTCACTGCGTCATCGAGACTCAGACGGAGCGCGCGGCTGTTGTCCGCGTCGCGGTCGGTCTCGGCGGACACCAGCTCAGTCTTTCTCGGCGCGTTGGAGCCGGTCGATTGCGCCATTGCCACCGTCGCCAGCAGCGACGCACCCACCAGAATCATCAGCCGTCGTACAACAGTCATTGAGTTCCCTCCTGCTCACGCCTCATTACGAATCCCCGGGGCTATAGTTTCGCGGAGAGACGCAACGCGACCGATTTCGCGGCGGATTCTACCGTGATCGAGAGTGGCTGAACCGCCCTTCGCGGCGACTGAGGTTAAGAAACCGGACCGTCATGCTGAGCCGGCGTAGCGCGGCGAAGCAACCACAAACACGGCACTGTACCTCTGCGCCACCCGCCCCGTCATTGTGTTCGATCCCCGCGTCTCGAGTTCCTTCGCCGCGCTCCCCTGCGGCAGCGCGGCGCTGTTGCGGCTCCGCCGCCTTCTAAGAAACTCCCAATATTGATGCGGGTTTCGTCACGGTTCCGCGCAGCGCGTCGTTCCCCCTCTCCCGGCCAGCTTCATCGGCGGGGAGAGGGGGAACGCAGGCCGGGTGAGGGCGACTTCTCGGCATGCGGGTTGACGCGACAGCGCTGCGATCACGCGCGTCGTGTTCGCGCGTTTCCGCCGCCCCTCGCAAAATTCGCTGGCGGTACGCGCCCTCACCCGGCCTCACGGCCACCCTCTCCCAGCAAAGAAGCCTGCTGGGAGAGGGGGAACTTGGGGAACGCTGGCGTGCTGCCGCGCCACCGGTTTCTTGCGCTCAGTCGCCGCGAAGCGCGGTTCAGTGTTCAGTTGATGACGTGGAACGAGGGCCCTGAACGGCGGAACGGCATGCCAGACTTAGACCGTCGTCTGCTCCGGGACCGGCTCACCCGCGAAGTGGCAGGCGGCGAACTGTCCGGGACGGTGCTCGAACAGCGGCGGCACGACATCCTTGCAGACGGGGAACTGCGCGATCGGGCAGCGCGAGTGGAAGACGCAACCGCTCGGGGGATTGAGGGGCGTGGGGATGTCGCCGGTGAGGATGATGCGCGACTTGCGAACGGTGGGATCCGGCACAGGGACCGCGGAGAGCAGCGCTTTCGTGTAGGGATGCAGCGGCGAGTCGTAGAGCGGCTGACGAAGGCCGATCTCCATGATCTTGCCGAGGTACATCACGGCCACGCGGGTCGAGATGTGCTCGACCACCGAGAGATCGTGCGCGATGAAGAGATACGTGAGCCCGAGTTCCTCCTGCAGGTCCTGGAGAAGGTTGACGACCTGCGCCTGCACGGAGACGTCGAGCGCGGAGACCGGCTCGTCGAGTACGAGGAACTTCGGATTCGTCGCCAGGGCGCGCGCCACACCGATGCGCTGACGCTGACCGCCTGAGAATTCGTGCGGGTAGCGTTTGCGGTAGTCGGGATTGAGTCCCACTTTCTTCAGCAGGTCTGCGACGCGATCGTTGCGCTCGGAGCGACCGAGGTCCTTCTGATGGATGATCAGTGGCTCGGCGACGATCGTGCCGACCGTCATGCGCGGATTCAGCGATGCGTAGGGATCCTGAAAGACGATCTGCATGTGGCGGCGCATCTGCCGCATGTCGTCCGCGTCGAGATCGAGGACGCTCGTTCCTTCGAACTCGACACTGCCCGAGGTCGGCGGAATGAGGCGGAGGATGCAGCGTCCGACCGTGGTCTTGCCCGAACCGGACTCGCCGACCAGCCCGAGCGTCTCGCCGCGGGAGATCCCGAAGCTCACACCGTCGATCGCCTTGACGTTCGCCACGACCCGCCCGAGGATTCCGCGCTTGACGGGGAAGTACTTCCTGAGGTCGCGCACCAGGAGCAACTGCTCGCCCTCCCCCACCGGAACGACGGGAATGCTCTGCGGCGCGGAAGTCTCGCTCCGATCGTGAAGCGGATGCCCGTCACCATCCTGATGCCGCGCAGTCTGGTCCGCAATCGTCTGGAGACCACCGGTGATGGCCGGAGCGACTTTGTCGTCGCCGGGGAAGAAGGGCTTATCCAAGATCGACGCTCCGCGGAATGTTGAATGCTGAATGTTGAATGCTGAAAGAGAGGGCGGAACCGGGCGCCCAGTTCAACATTCGACATTCAACATTCAACATTCTCTTCACGTCCTCTCCGGGTCAGCGGCATCGCCGTGCAGGTAACAGCGGGAAGCGTGGCGCTCGCCAACCGGCATGAGTGCCGGCTCGCGGCCGAGGCAGATGTCCATGACGTCGGGGCAACGGGGGTTGAACTTGCAGCCGGAGGGAAGATCCATGATCGAGGGGACCATGCCCTTGATGGTCGGAAGGCGGTCGGCGCGCAGCGGTTCAGCGCCGGCGAGCGTGGTTCTCGCCGCTCCGGGCAGCGAGCGCAGCAGCCCGCGAGTGTAAGGATGCGAGGGACTGCTGAACAGCTCTCCCACCGGCGCTTCTTCGACGACGCGGCCCGTGTACATGACGACGACGCGCTCGCAGAATTCAGCGACGACGCCAAGGTCGTGGGTGATGAGCAGGACGGCCAGCCCGAGCTTTTTCTGCAGTCCGGCGAGCAACTCCATGATCTGCGCCTGAATCGTCACGTCGAGCGCCGTGGTCGGTTCGTCGGCTATGAGCAGTTCGGGATCACACGACAGTGCCATGGCGATCATCACCCGCTGGCGCATGCCGCCCGAAAGTTGATGCGGATAGTCATCGAGGCGTTTTACCGGATCGGGAATCGCGACGAGTTCCAGCATCTCACCCGCGCGCTTCCATGCGTCCTTCCTCGAGAGTCCTTTATGAATCCGGATCGCCTCGGCGACCTGTTCGCCGATCTTGAACACCGGGTTGAGCGACGTCATCGGCTCCTGGAAGACCATCGCGATGTCGTTCCCGCGGACATGGCGCATCTCCTTCTCGGAAAGCGACGCGAGGTCGCGGCCCTTGAAGTGAATCTCACCGCCGGTGATCCGTCCGGGGGATGCAACGAGTCGCATGATCGACATCGCGGTGACGCTCTTCCCGCAGCCTGACTCGCCCACCACCGCGACCGCTTCCCCGCGACCGACTGTGAACGAAACGTTATCGACCGCGTGAACGTCCCCATCTTCAGTGCTGAAGGAGGTGCGAAGGTTCAGCACCTCGAGCAGAGGAGCGTCCGGGGCATCGCGGCGCGCCGCTTCCTCGCCGGTCATGCCGAGGGGCTGCGCACCTCGCGGCTTGTCGACGGGATGCATGCTCTGGCTCACGCGGGCGATGGTAGCAAGAACGGTGACAGAGTTCCGGGTTTCAGTCTCGCGGCCCTTCGCATCAGGCCTTGCGACGGCGTACCCGCGCCAGCGTCGCCTTCGCCTCGGGGACTCCGAGGAGCAGCGCGGACCCGAAATAGAGCACTCCGAACAGGCCGCAGACCAGCACAGCATCGCGGATGTGCGGGATGAAATGCGGCAGGTTCCCGGCAATCCGCGGCAGGACGAAATGGCTGAACCAGCCTGCTGCCACCGCGGCCAGTCCGGCCGAGAACCAGAGCCGGGCCAGATACGAAACCGGAAGGCTCACGTCGCCGACGCGGCGCGTCAAGGCCCGCCGCAGCAGCGCGAACTCGATCCATCCCGCAATCCCGGCCGACGCTGTGAGGCCAATCGCACCGATGGCCAGAGTGCTGCCTCCCACGATGGGAATCGGAATTCCAAGCGATTCCATCGCGCGAATCAACAGAGGCCGCAAAGGCAGCGCGAACAGATAGCCGAGGACCGCGGTGAGGAGAACACGGAGCGCCGCAAATCGGAGCGGCGTCTTCGGATCGCGCAGCGCGTAGAACGCAGAGGAGTAAAGGCGGCCGAGCGTTGCGGCGAGGAGTCCGACCGTCGAGCCGATCAGGACGTACCAGACCAGTTGCGTATCGGTCGCCCCGAACCTGCCTCCCTGGTACAGCGCGGCAACGATCACGTTGCCGATGGCGATGAACGCCGCAACGGTCGGAACCACGAAGAAGGAGATCTGCCTCAATCCGCGCTCGAGGCGCGTGCGCAGGCCGGCGTAGATCTCCTCGATGTTTCCGGTCACGCTCGACATCTGCGGTAATTCCGCAGCAGCGACCGACATCCCGAAAAGACTGATCGGAAGCAGGTAGATGATCTGCGCGAAACCAAGTACCGAAACCGCGGCTGTGCCGAGGAGCGTGGCAAGAAGGTTGTCGATGAAGGCGCTCAGTTGCACGACGCCTCGCCCGAGAAGGACAGGACCGAAACTGCGGATCACGTGTCGCACCGGCTCGAGTGCGAGATCGATCTTGAATCGAAGCGGGCGGGCATAACGGAAGACGAACGGCAATTGCACGCCGAACTGCAGTCCAGCCCCGGCGACCATGCCCCACGCCAGCGCAACGACGAGGGAGTCGGCCTTCATCCTTGTGCCGAAGAAGACGAGCGTCGCGATTGCCGCCACGTTCATCAGGACAGGCGCGACGTAGGCGAGAAAGAACTTGCGGTGACTGTTCAGGACTCCGAGACACCAGGCCGACAACACCAGCAGGCCGATGCCGGGAAAGAGCACGCGCACCACAGTGATCGTCAGTTCGCGCACCTCGCCCTTGAACCCCGGGGCGATGAAGATGAGCATCTGCGGCGTGAAGATGACCCCGAGAAGGACGAGGACAGCCGTGACGAGCGCGAGGAGCGACGCGATGGCGCCCGCCACGCGGCCAGCGAGTTTCTCGTCGCCATCCGCCAGGACGCGCGAGTACACCGGGATGAACGATGCGGAGAGCACGCCTTCGCCCAGGAGGTTCTGAAGAAAGTTCGGGATGCGGATCGCGGCGCGGAAGACTCCGGCGGCGTCCGAATTGCCGAAGTAGTGCGCGAACACCTTTTCGCGCACCAGTCCGGAAATCCTGCTGAGCAAAATTCCAGCGGCGACGAGCATCGCGAAGCCGGCGCGCGGTCGTGGTTTCGGGGCTGTCTCGGTGGATGTGGGATTCATGACGATTCCGGCGCGTTAAGATACAGCGCTTGAAGAACGAACGCCGCTTGATCCGCATTGCAGGTGCCGGGCCGTCCGGCCTGTCCGCCGCCATCACCCTCGCCCGCGCCGGGCGCGAGGTCGAAGTTCACGAAGCGAAGCGTGACGTCGGCGTCCGATTCATCGGCGATCTCCAGATCATCGAGGGATCGTCGGAGCGCGAGCCCGTCCCCGACTTCCTCGACCGCCTGGGCATCGAGCGCAACTTCTACTTCCGCCCCGCGACCCATGCGACGTTCTACGATCACCGACGCAAGGGGCGCGAGGTCCGGAGCGAAACTCCGTTCGGCTACTTCATTCGCCGTGGCGCGGAAGAGGAAACGCTCGACCGGGGACTGCTCGCCCAGGCGCGGCAGGCCGGCGCAAAGGTCATCTTCAACAGCCGCCTCGCGCCGGGCGACGCCGACGTGCTCGCCACCGGACCCGCAGCTCCGGACGGACTGGCGCGGGAGATGACCTGGAAGACCAGCGACGCCGAACGGGTGGAGGTGATCTTCAATCACAAGCTTTCGCCTGGCGGCTACTCCTACATCTTCATCCTCGACGGCCTGGCCACGTTCGGATGCGCCATCGTTTCCGACTTCAAGCGGATCGACGAGTTCTTCGAACACTCCATGGCCGAGGCGCGGGCCGTGAATCCGTTCGAGGTTCCGGCTGAGGCGCGTGTCGGCTATTCGTACATGAACTTCCACCTCAAGCAGCACGCGATGCTCGGCGATTCGATGATCGTCGGTGAGGCGGCCGGATTTCAGGATTACCTGTTCGGTCTCGGCATCCGCTACGCCCTCACCAGTGGCAATTTCGCGGCGCGCTCGATCCTCGAGGAACGTTCGTACGATGAACTCTGGAGCGAGACCCTGCGCGTGAAGCAGGAAACGAGTCTCGTCAATCGCTTCCTGTATGAAGCGGGCGGCAACTTCGGGCTCTCGATCTTCGTTCGCCAGGCCGGTGCGGCGCGCGACTTCAACGCGTACCTCGGAAAATGGCACAAGAGCGCCTGGTGGAAACGGATGCTCTCTCCGCTGGTGCGCCGGATGTGGATGCATTCCGGACGCTGCCAGCACAAGCCCGAGGATCACTGGTGCCGTTCGCGCGACACCGGCATGAAGGTGCCGCCACTCGGGCCGGTACAGGACTCATGACGACTGACGAAGCCTACGCCTACTGCAGGAGGATGACGCATCGTTACGGAGGGAACTTCTCCGTCGGCTTTCGCTTCCTTCCCCATCATAAACAGCGCGCCGTGTATGCGGCGTATGCCTTCTGCCGCTGGGCCGATGACCTGGCGGATGAACCGGAGATGCCGGTGGGGACGCCGGGCGCCGTGCCGCAGGTGAACGGCAGCATTCCTGAAAGGATCGAAGCGCTCGATGCGTGGCAGCGTGAACTCGATCGTGCGTACGACGGCACGCCATCGCATCCGATCACCATCGCCCTGGCCGACGCGCTGAAGACGTTCCCCATTCCAAAGTCTGCATTCATCGCGCTGATCGATGGCTGCCGCCTCGACCTGGTCAAGACCCGCTACGAAAACTTCGAGGAACTCGTGCATTACTGCGATCTCGTGGCGACTTCGATCTCGGACATCTCGCTTTCGATCTTCGGCTTCAAGACGGAGGAAGCGTTCGTTTACGGCCGCAAGCTGGCGACGGCGCTGCAGTTGACCAACGTGACCCGTGACATAGGCGACGACCTCTCGCGCGATCGGATCTACGTCCCCCGGGAAGATCTCCTCCGCTTCGGAGTGACGGAAAGCGACCTGTTTGCGCGGGCCGAAAACGAGCGGATGCTCGCGATGGTCCGGTTCCAGATCGATCGCGCGGCGGGGTATTTCCGGGAGGCCGAACCGCTGCTTCGCGAGCTGTCGTTCGATGCGCGCTTTCCTGTGCTGCTCATGGGCGGCGTTTACGCCACGGTGCTGGGCAAATTGAAGGAAGAGCCACTCGTCGTGGTTCGCCGTAGACTGTCGCTGTCGTCGATGCAGAAGCTGATGGTGATTGGCAAGCGGATGCTCAGGCCGCACTTCATCTGAAACCGCGCCCGGCTGCGAAACGTCAACCATTCGAATGAACCTGCGCTACCCGATGCTGTTGACGCTGGCCTTCGCGCTGGCAGGGTCGTCGGCATTCGCCCAGGACCCTCACCCTCCGGAACCCGATGCCGCGGAAGTCGTGTCGACCGTGATCGTGCCGGTGGTCGGGACGGTCGATGGAGCGAACGGCGTGCACTGGCGCACGCGGGTTCAGCTCGTCAACAACCTCAGGCAGGAAGTCGTCGTCGCCCTGAAACTTCCAACAGTGGCCGATCAACCAGCCATCATCACGACCCTCGGTCCTGGAGCCACGATGGAATTCCAGGACGTGGTGGGCGAGGCGTTCGGGATGGATGCCGCGCTCTCTCCTCTGGTGGTCGACACCCTCGCCCGCCGCTCGGTCATAGTCAACGCGGTCGTCTATGGAACGCGGGGAACCGAAACCTCCCAGCCGCAGCCGATCCCCGTCGACTACGGAGCGGGGTACTTCCCCACCCGGTCGCTACCGAACCTCTCGTTCAACCACGCCTACCGGACGAACATAGGCGTCGCGAACCTCTCGGAGAAAGAGGGTGAGTTCACTCTCGCGCTCCAGCGGATTGCCGGTCGCAACGTCGCAGTGACCCGCGTGATCCTGCCGCCCTGGTCCCTCTGGCACATGCCGATCCAGGGGGTGTTCCCGCTCATCACGAATGGCGACCATTTCACGGTCATCGTCGAGACCCCGGTCCGCGACTCCTTTGTGTATGCGTCCGTGATCGAGAACGCCACGAGCACCGCGGTGTTCGTGCGACCGACGATTGCGGCAGTGGGGCCGTAGGTGAGAATGCACGCGCGAAGCGTCTAATGCTCTGATTCTTCCAGCCGCTGCACGCGGCCTTGCAGTGCAGCAAGGCTCTCCTCGAACGTCGTCCGGGCGTGTTCGAGTGTATGAACGCGCCTGTCGAGCTCTGCATGCGAGAACCTGATCATCGCTTGAGTCTCAGCGAACCCGCGGGCCATGATTTCTTCCAACCGGTGGCTGTTGCGCTGGGCCTTTTCGTCGAAGGTCGTTACGGATTCGGCAATCAGTCGAATGTCCTGTCGCGTCGATTCCAGCGCAACATCGAAGTGACGGCGCATTTCCACGCTGGCCGCGGCGCTCTCCTGTCGCGTCGATTCCAGTGCTGCGTCGAAATGACTGCGCATTTCGGAGCTGGCCGCGGTGCTCTCCTGCCGTGTCGATTCCAGTGCTACGTCGAAATGACTGCGCATTTCGGCACTGGTGTCAGCGTTCTCCTGCCGCGTCGATTCCAGAGCTGCGTCGAAATGGCTGCGCATTTCGGAACTGGCCGTGGCGCCCTGCTGACGTGTCAGTTCGTGCGCCGTCGAGTTCTCCACTCGAATCGATTCAAGCAATTGCCTGAGTTCCGCCTCGATCATGCTCACAGTTTACTCCGAGGATCGCGATCGCGGCGCGGACGTTGGCGTGCGGCTCTCGCCCTTCGGCTTGCCTCACCCAACGATTCCGGAGACCTGATATTCTCCACTCACCATGAGTCAGCCCGAATACATCATCTGCCTGCAGTGCGAGACGCCCACGTATCAGTTCGAGTGGGA
>JBKJVD010000191.1:0-19077 GCA_046590585.1 Thermoanaerobaculia bacterium
TCTGCTCCTCGAATTCGCGGGCCTCGAAACCGATCGCGGCAGCGAGGTGTTCCGCGTCCTCGACAAACTCGACAAGGTCGGGATCGAGAAGGTTCGCCTCGAACTGATGGACGGCTATAAGGACGAGTCAGGCGACACAATCCGAGGACTCGGCATCAACCGGGACCAGGTCGATCGTATCGAACGCTTCCTCAACATCAAGGGCGACACCCGCCGGGATGTGCTCGCACAGTTGCGAGACCTCTTTGCTTCCCTCGAGAGCGCACCGGCACAGATCGACGTCATCGAGCGCATCTCGAACCATCTCTATTCGCTCGGCTACGACGATGACCGTGTCGCGGTCGACCTCTCGATCGCTCGCGGCCTCGCCTACTACACCGGCACCGTATTCGAGGCGATCCTGCTCGACGCACCGCAGTTCGGCTCTGTCTTCGGCGGTGGTCGCTACGACAACCTCGTCACCCGATTCCTCGGCGAATCGATTCCTGCAGTCGGCGCCTCGATCGGCGTCGACCGCCTGCTCGCTGCGCTGACCCATCTCGGCAAAGTGTCGAAGAAGAAAGCGACGGCCCGCGTATTCATCACGAACATGGACGCGGCGCTCACCGAGGACTATCTCGCCATGACCTGGGAACTGCGGCGGGCCGGAATTGCTACGGAGCTTTACGTCGGCACCGCCAAAGGGCCGGGCAAGCAGCTGAAGTACGCGGATCACTATGAGATCCCGGTCGTGCTCCTCTACGGCTCGAACGAAAAGCAGCAGGGAATCGTGACGGTGAAAGACATGTCGATCGGACGCGAACAGGCTGCAGCGATGGCCGATCGTCGAGACTGGCTCGCCGCAAGACCGGGACAGATCACGGTTCAGCGCAGTGAGCTCGTCGCGTCGATTGCGAAGTTGCTCTCGGAGATCGACCGGGCATGACCGCAGAATCGAACACCATCCTCCTCGACGGCGATTCGCTGACGATCGAGCAACTGGTCCGCATCGCTCGCGATCCGGCCGTTCGTGTCGAGCGCGATCCATCGAGTGACGCCCGCGTCCGCAAGAGCGAGCAACTGATTGCCGACATCGTCGCGAACTACAAGCAGGCCTACAAGTCGGGCAACGCCGCTCCGACCGAGTATGGGGTGACGACCGGGTTCGGGGAGTTCAAGGACAAGGCGATTGCCCCGGACGATCTCGAGCAGTTGCAGCGCAACCTGCTGCTCAGCCACTCGGTCGGAGTCGGAGAGAACACCGATCCCGACGATCTGTCGAATTACTTTGCCGCCGAAGTCGTGCGCGGTGCGCTCGCCACGCGCCTCAACGCGTTCCTCAAGGGACATTCGGGCGTTCGCCTCCGTCTCGCTGAGATCGTGCAGGCGATGCTGAATCACGGCGTCATCCCGCTCGTGCCGCTGCGCGGTTCCGTCGGTGCCAGCGGCGATCTCTGTCCCCTCTCCCATCTGTTCTCAACTCTTCTCGGCGCGGGGCGTTTCTACCTCGTGACCGATCGGTCGCGCACACTTCGCCCCGCCACGGAATTGCCCGCCGTCCTTGGATTCGACGCCGAGGAGATGAAGCCGACGTTCAAGGAAGGCCTCGGCCTCGTGAATGGCGCCAACTTTTCGGCGGCGATGCTGGCGCTCGGCGTGTACGACGCGCGGAGACTCGCTGACACCTGCGATCAATCTGCCGCGCTCTCCCTGGAAGCGATGTGCGGATGCACGCGCGCACTCGATGCGAAGGTGCACGAAGAGCGCGGACACACCGGCCAGATCGAGAGCGCGCGCCGCATGCGTGAGATGCTGTCCGGCAGCCGCCTCGTCGAAAGCGCCGGAGCCGTGCAGGACGCGTACTCGCTGCGTTGCGCGCCGCAGGTGCACGGCGCCAGCCGCGACACGATCGAATTCGTCTGGCTCACCGCGCAGCGCGAGATCAACGCGGCAACCGATAATCCTCTTTTCTTTCCGGACGAAGGAACCCCGTTCGATCACCAGTTCAAGGCGAACTGGCCTGATGGCTACCGCGGAGACCAGCGCCTCGCTTATTCAGCGGGAAACTTTCACGGACAGCCACTGGCACTGGCCGCCGACTTTCTTTCGATCGCCGTATGCGAACTGGCCAGCATCTCGGAACGGCGCACGCAAATGCTTCTTGACGGCAACCACAGTCGTGGACTGCCGCAGAACCTCACGGTCCGACCCGGAGTGAACTCCGGACTGATGATCGCGCAGTACACCGCCGCCTCGATCGTCTCCGAGAACAAGGTCCTCGCGCATCCGGCGTCGGTCGACTCGATCCCGACCGCGGCGAACTCCGAGGACCACGTCTCGATGTCCACGCACGCCGCGCGGAAGATGCGGACCATTTTGTCGAATGCGCAGGCCGTCGTCGCCATCGAACTCTTTACCAGCGCCCAGGCGGTGGAGTGGCGCGTGGTCATGCACCTCGACCCGAATCGGCGGGCCCCGCGCCTGCTGAATCTGGACAACGCCGAATCGCAGGCGGCAGCGTTCGAGAGCGGCGTTCGAGACAACTCCGAGTCGGTTGCCGGATCACTCGGCAGTGGTAGCGCCTCGCTCTATCGCAGAATCCGCAAGACGGTCTCCCCGGTCTTCTTCGATCGCCCGCTGGATGAAGACATCCGCCTCGTCCGCCGCGAATTCTTCACGTAGGGCGGCATCCGTCGTCTCGCGCGCGAATCTGTGGCTCGTGGGCGTCTCGCCCGCGCGAAGGTCGGTTCCGCTGATGGCATCCTTCGCGACGACCGCGCTTCCACGACCGCGACAGACTCACTCTGTCCTCAGTCCTCGCGCACTCAGTCCTCGCTCCATCCACCGACCTCTGCTAGGATACGTTCACCCACCTGAGCCGCGCCCGCGGTTGCGACCTGCCTTTCCTTCAGCACCAGCACAACGTATGAAAGGTTTTACGCAGAAAGCATTCTTCAGCTTCGTCATTGTCATCTCCACTCTCTTCTCCACTCTCTTCTCCGCATCGGCAGCTCCACGGATGGCGCGCGTCGTCGAGGTGCGCGACGCACACACGATCGTCGTGCAGAGCGGCAAGCAGCGCGTCGACATCACGCTCGCCGGAATCGCGCCGCTCGATCGCATCCGCAGCGTCGACTTCCTCCGTTGGACGCTCGGGCAGTCGTGGGTCATGCTCGAACCTTCGGTCGCGCAGCCCGGCACTCACTTCGTCTATCGCTCGCCGGACGGACTGTTCATCAACCGGGAATACGTTCTTCGGGGATTCGCGGAACCGACACTTCCCGGGCTGGCACTCGAGCCCCAGACGCCGGTGGTCTATCTCGGCGAGGTAAATCCCGGCCAGAGGCGGGCAACGGAGGTCGCCAGCGGAGATCGCTCGCGCAGGGCCCCCGCGACCCGATCCCCGTCACCGGAACGCCCTGCCACGCCACGAGTGCCGCGCGCTCCCGCAAAGCGCCAGAGATGAGCGATCGACACGCTCACGCCCGTCACGCGCCTCTTCAGGCGGCGTCGGGCAGCGGCTCGTCCGGCCGCGTCAGCAGTTCCAGGTTCCGGAGATACTCCAGCGCCTCAGCGGCGGAAGACGCGCACATCGCGGGAGAAGGACGCAGGCTCTCGCAGACGGCAGGCCGATCCGGGGAGCCCCAAAGCCCGCACCGGAGGTCGTCGAGCAACTGCACGCAACGGACTCCGGCCGGCTTGCCATGGGGCATTCCGGGGATCGGTGAAGAGATCGAAGGTGCGACACAACACGCGCCGCACCCGCTACGGCAGTCCATGACTCCACCAACTGGAACCGGACATGGAGGATTCCGTGAGGCGCGGACCTATCGGAGCGGCTCAACTCCCACGTACGACCCGGCCACGTTGGCCGTCGCCCAGACCTCGCCCGACTCTGCCTTGAACGAGCGGTCGAACAAATCCTCGGCATGCGCGCGATCGCCCTTGAGGTTGTAATAAGCACCCACCTCTGCGAGCCACGGCCCGTCCTTCGGTTCGAGGGTGAGAGCCTTGTCGAATGCCGTCTTCGCCCTGCTCCAGTCACCCGCCTCGTAATACACACGGCCGATGCGGATCCAGTCGCCGCCTTCAGCCTTCTTCGCGGTGACCGCGTCAAAGATTGCCTGCCCTTCTGTCTTTTTTCCGCTGAGGTAGAGGACGCGGGCGACGCCGATGTTTTCCCACGTTCCCTTACCCGCCTGCGCCCTGGCCATCTCGATCATCGTAGCAGCCGCGTCCTGTTTCGATTTCGTGCGATACATCGACGGGTCGAGCCCCTTCTTCGCGGCGACGGCGCCGATCGTGATGCCGAGCGAGAAGACGACGGCCATGACTGCTGCATTTCGTTTCATCAAGTGATGTCCTTTTGAAGTCCGGAGCTACGCGAAGTCTGTCCAGAACTTGGTCTTGTAGTCTTCGATTGCGGCCTCGATCACCTTGGCCGCGTGATCGAACCCGTACGTGGAAACGATTTCGATGTGTGGCTTCTCTCCCGGGACGAGCTTGTACGTGCTGAAGTAGTGATGAAGCCGCTCGATCAGGACCGGCGGCACGTCCTTGATGTCGTTTGCATTCCCCCAGACGTAATCGCCCTGAAGCACTGCGATGATCTTGTCGTCGGCCTCTCCGCGGTCACGGATCTGCAGCCCTCCCACGACGCGCGCCCGGACCACGATCTCGCTTTTCGTAATCGGTCGCTCGGAGAGCACACAGATATCCAGCGGATCCCCGTCGCCTTTTTCGGCGCCCGGGGTGAGTGCAGCGATGCGCTGCCCGCAATAGGTCCTGGGAATCAGGCCGTAAAGCGCTGGCGGCTGGGACGACGTCCGCTGCGGCCGGTCGACCCGAAGGTATCCGGTCTCCTTGTCGATCTCATACTTGATGAGATCGAACGGTGTGATCTCGATGTAGGCCTGCACCTCGGCGGGGGCATTGGCGCCGTAGGAAAGGCCATGCCATGGGTGAGGACGCCAGCTGGAGAATCGGTCTGCCATGAGCCGATTGTATCGAAGCGGAGGGCGACGTGCGGAAGGGTCCGCCGGCAGCCCCCGCCGTATGGAAGTGCCGCAGACCGAAAAGGACACCGCCGGCCGCAACAACGGGCCGATCAGGTCCTCGCGATGGAAGAGAGAATCACTACACCGAGGGTCAGCAGTGCCAGACCTGCGGTCAACCCCAGCAGGGCAAACGGCGACCAGTCGCACTCGAGCGTGCACACCCGCGGTCGTTTCGGGTCATAGAACACTTCGACGACCTGGCCTCGTCGCAGCTTTCCCGCGAGTCCCTCGGCCGGTGACAGGAACGCAGGGGTTCCGATCCGGATCGTCCGGCTTCGGAACGACCGTCCGTTCGCTGTGTACCTGTACTCCGCCTTCACCCTGACAACAACGTCGCCCTCGGAGTTCCTGAACTCTGATCGCGTCGCAGAAACGACATTTCCACGGGTCGAAGGCCATCGCCGGCTGCGAAACCCGCGCACCAAGGCAAGTCCCGATCGGACCGAGGCGACGAGACCTGCGGTGATGATTACGGTCAACCAGAGAATTCCCCAGACGTTCGTCACCTGAGATCGCCTCAGCGTCGCGTGATCAGCATCAGCGAGGCGTCATCGATCATCGATCCACCCTGATGATCTGCAGCAGCATCGAGTATCGAGTCGATCGGCGAGGGTCCGTCCAGCACGTCCAGCATGCTGATCAGTCGTGGGAGACCGAATTCTTCGTCCTGCTCGTTGACCGCTTCGATGACCCCATCTGTGTAGAGGAGGAGCCGCTCGCCGCGCCGGAGGATCAGCACTTCCTGTTTCCACGCGGGGCGCGGGGCAATCCCCACCACCGGCCCGTTCGAGGCGACGAGAGTCAAGTCGTTGCCTGCCCGGATGATGATCGGAGGGCAATGTCCGGCATTGACGAGTTGAATCGTTCCGTCTGCAAGCGCGCGACCGAGGACGAGCGTGGCAAAACGGTTGAACGGGATGATCTCCCGCAACGCCGCATCCACCACCGCCACGACCTCCGCAGGGTCGGAGGAACTGCAATCGTGAATCGCCTCCTCGAGGGCTTCCTGCACCATCGCCATGAACACCGCTGCGCGAAGACCGTGACCCGCGAAGTCCCCAAGAGCAAACCAGAGCGCTCCGTCCACTTCCGTGCTGAAAAAGAAGTCGCCCGTGAATGCCGTGGCCGGCCGCGACACCGCGCGGACCTCGTACGGGCGATCCGGCACGCGGCGGATTCGCGGGACGTCGTCGAACACCGGCTGCACGCTCATGTCAGGCCGCCACCGGAGTGCAATGACCGCAAGGCCGGAACCCCGACTGCCCCGCCTCACGCGCATCGTGGAACGGGACGCGATTCTCATCGCGGATCCTCCTGGCGTCGCGGCAGGAAGGGAAGCAGAAAATCTTCGTCGTCCGCGAGCCGACGTAACGGATCTTCGCTTTCGCCAGCCGTTCCAGTTCTTCCACCGGAACATTCTCGGCGGCCAGCAGCGTGCGCTTCATCTGCGGCCCGTAGCCGTAATTGCCAAGTCCCCCAGAGGTTGGTACGACACGGTGACATGGGAGGAGAAGTGGAAGTGGGTTGGATGCCATGACGTTCCCGACCGCCCGGACGGCCTTCGGCCGGCCCGCTGCATGAGCAACCCATTCGTAAGTGCGCACCTCGCCTCGAGGAATCCGCCGGATCGTCTCGAGCACCTGGCGTTCGAACTCCCCGAGAGTGGAGAGGTCCAGCTCAGGAACATCGATCGAGTTGCCCTGCACCGCGGCTTCGATCGATCGGCGAACGTTCAGCGGCAGCGGCGCGCGCATGAGTTCGCGTCCGAACCGGACGCGATAGGCCTTCCGGAAAGCATCTTCTCCGCTGCCGCTCAGGTCGACGCGCTTCACGCCGTCACCACTGAACGCGATCTGGATCTCCACATCGCCCCAGTTCATGGTGGCAAACGAATCGCTGAGCGTGGCGCAGAGCTGTGAAGCCATGGAGCGCGGCGGCGCGATCCTGATTGCGTGAACCGTCCGGGCAAACTGCGTGATGTCGTCGACCGACGCGCTGCAGCTTCGGCAGTGCGACAGGTGGTCGTCCATCGCAAGACGATCGCCGGCTGCGAGTTCGCCGGTACGCAAGGCATCGATTCGAGTCAGGACAGATCTACATCGCATGGGGCACCTCGTCGTGAGAAAGCGCATCGCGCAGGAGTTTGAGAGAACGGAAGACGCGGCCGCGCAGGACCGACTCCTCCGCGCCGACTGTCGATGCGATCTCGGCGTAAGACATCTCTTCCATGAAACGCAGCACAATCAATTCACGGCTCTCGGGCGGCAGCAGGTCGAGCGCGCGCTCCAGGGCCGCACGCTCTTCCTTCGCTTCGGCTGGACCGGACACCGTACAGGGCGGCACCAGCGGCCCGACGCGTCCGTCATCGAACGATGAAAGCGGTTCGCTGAGGCGCGACTTCGCCCCCCGACGCTTGTTGTACGAAAGGTTCCTGGCGATCCGGAAAAGCCACGGCTTGAGCGCAAGGACGCGCACCCTGGCGGTGTCGTACTGGCGAGTCAGGGCATCGTGGGCACGCAGGAACGTGTCCTGGACGACTTCCTGCGCGTCGAAACGGTTGCTGAGAATCCGCTCTGCGTAGTTGAACAGACTGCTCTCGTAGAGCGTCACCAGACGCTCGAAGGCCTGCGGTTCACACGTGTGAACGGCATGCGCGAGATTCTCGCTTTCCTCATGCATGAGCGCACATCCGCCTGTCCAGCTGCTTCGCATACTCTACACAACACACCCTGCGGGGTTTGCGTTCGCGGTGTCGAGGGTTTTTTGGTCAGGGGGTTGGCGGGCGGGTCAAAGGCAAGTCAGAACGCAGAATTCAGAAGCGAGAAAAGAAGCTGGAACTCATCGCCCGATCGCCCTGTACTTCGATCACGAGGAAACGTGGCGCGATTTGCAACAGGGCACTGGCCGGCCCGGGCGCCGTCCAACACGGGCGGGGACGCCCGCGAGCCACAAGTTGCCCCCACTTCGAATGACCTGACCGCGTCGTAAGCGCGAGCGGCAGTGGGTCAGCTGCGAGGCGGAGCGAGGGAGAACGGCGAGGCGTGGCACTTCTACGCTGAGCTGTTCGCCCGAAGCGACAACGAAGCAGATGGCCCGCTGCCGTTCGTGCGTCTTAGATCTCGCCGCTGGCGGAGGGATAATCGTCCGACCTCACCAGAATCTCGCGAGGTTTCGAACCCTGGGAAGGACCAACGACGCCGTTGGCTTCCATGATCTCGATCAGGCGCGCTGCGCGTGAGTAGCCGAGCTTGAGGCGGCGCTGGAGGTACGACGCGCTGGCCTGGCCCGTGGTCAGCACAACGCGCACTGCGTCGTCGTACTTCGGGTCATCGAGGTATTCGATCCCGTCGGCGCCGCCCTTTTCCTCCGCCACCTTCGTCACTTCCTCGAGGTACTGCGGTTCGCCCTGATTCTTCTTCACGAACTCGACGATCTCGTTGATCTCCGGCTCGGAAACGTATGCGCCATGAATGCGTCGTACGCGCGCGGTTCCAGGAGGCAGGAAAAGCATGTCGCCGCGGCCGAGCAGTTTCTCGGCCCCCTGCGCGTCGAGAATCGTGCGCGAGTCGATTTTTGAAGCGACCTGGTAGGAGATCCGTGACGGAAAGTTTGCCTTGATCACACCGGTGATCACGTCGACCGAGGGACGCTGGGTGGCGATGATGAGGTGGATGCCGACGGCGCGCGCCTTCTGCGCCAGCCGCGTGACGGAAGTCTCGACATCCTTCGAGGCGACCATCATCAGGTCGGCGAACTCGTCGATGATGATCACGATGTACTGCAGCTGTTCGGGGTGCTTGACCTCACGTTCGTCGGGCGCCTTGATGGCGCGGCGATAGGCGTCGGGATCCTTGAGCAGGAGGTTGTACTGATCGATGTTGCGCACGCCGCATTCGGCCAGTGCCCGGTAGCGGTTCTCCATCTCGTTCACGGCCCAGATCAGGGCCACCGACGCGAGCTTGGGGTCGGTCACGATCGGATGGAGAAGGTGCGGGATGTCTTCGTAGATCTTCAGTTCGACCATCTTCGGGTCGATCATCAGCATGCGCAGCTGTTTCGGTGTGGCTTTGTAGAGCAGCGACACGATCATCGAATTCAGGCCGACAGACTTGCCGGCTCCGGTGGCACCGGCCACGAGCAGATGCGGCATCTTGGCGAGGTCGGTGACGATTGCCTCGCCGTGGATGTCCTTGCCGAGTGCCAGCGTGAGCATGCTCGGCGATGCGTTGAACGCATCCGTGTCGATGATGTCGCGCAGCATGATCGATTCGCGGTTCTTGTTCGGAACCTCGATTCCGACGGTGGAAGAGCCGGAGATGCGTTCGATGCGGATCGACTCTGCCTTGAGCCCCAGAGCGAGATCGTCGCCGAGGTTGACGACCTTTGCGTACTTGACGGCGGCGCCGGGCTTGAACTCGAAGGTGGTGACGACCGGGCCGGGATGGTACGCAGTCACTTCGCCGTCGACGGAAAACTCACGGCAGCGCTCTTCGATGAGGCGTCCGGTCTCGAGGAACTTCTTGTGCACGTCGTCGTTGATCTGGTCCCGCTTCGGTCCCGCAGTCAACAGCTCCACCGACGGCAGCAGATCGTTCCCTTCCCGCGGCTGCTTCTTTACCCGGGACGGTTCACTGCCACGACGGATCTGCGGACGCGGAAGCTCGGCGGTGCGTGCCGAAGCGCGCATCGGAATCGGCGCCTCGAGTGGATCGTCGAAATCGATCGGATCTTCCACGATCTCGGCTCGTGGCGTCATGACTGGTTCGATACGGCGGCGCGAGTCCGGTCGAGTTGCCGGACGCGGAGCCGTCGGAAGAATCGCAGGCTTATTTGGGCTCGCATACAACTCGAATGGATCATGCGATTCCGTGTTCGCCAGTTCCTCAGCCGCCTTGCGAAGGTCGGCCTTCGTCACCTTGCGGATCTGGAACCGGCCGGCTCCCTTCACCTCTCGGACGACCGGCACACTGAACGCTCGATCGTCGGAGAGCGATCGAGACTGCGTCTCCACGAGGCGAAGCGCCGGCGCTTCCTTCTCGATGTGCTTGCGCAGCACGGAGTCTTTCGCCTTCTCCTTGCGACGGCGCTCGCTGAAGCGGGCCCACTGCAGGAGAGATCCTCTTCCAATTCCGGAGAGCTTTGCGTGAATGCCGAGAAACACGGCGGCGAGACTGATGCGCGTCGCCAGCAGCAATCCAATCAGCAGGCAGGTCACGAACACGATGGCCGCCCCGCCGGAATTCGCATTTCTCGCCACTCCGGACTGGATCTCCTGTCCTAGATATCCGCCGGAGGGAACGAGGGAACCTCGCAGCCAGACCTTTCCGACCGCGAGGTCGAACAGAGCTGGGATGGCGATGAGGAGAATGCCGAAGCCGATCAGCTTCGTCTGCACGAACTCGAGGTCCTTGCCCCAGAAGCGATTCCATCCGACGATCAGCAGCGCCGAGGGGAACAGGAGGCTGGCAAACCCGAAGAATCCGACGAAGAGCCAGGCGACGGTTGCACCGTAGTAACCGATGGCATTCGAGACCGCGCCGGTGGTCGACGTGAAGAACGCAGAGGAGTCGTTCGGATGGTATGTCAGGAGGGAAAGCGCAAGCGTGAACCCGGCCGCGAGCACGGTGATCCCGATCAGCTCACCGCCACGTCTGCTCTTCGCAAACTCGAATAGCTGCATCCCCGACACACGCTCCCGTCGAAAAGTGTAGCAGAAGTCACGCCCAAAGGGCGTCAGTCCCGGGATTCCTCGACTCGCCCTCCGCATCGCGCGGTTGGATCGAAAGAGAAAGGGACCACGCTGATCGTTCACTATTTCTAGAAGAGCGCTGGCTCCTGGTACGTTCCGAACACGTCGCGCAATGCGTCGGAAACCTCTCCCACCGTCGCGTAGGCCTTCACCGCTGTGATGATGAACGGCATCGTGTTCGTCTCGGGATCGCCTGCGGCGTTGCGCAGGGCCTGCAGCGCGTCCGTCACGCGGGCCTGATCGCGGTCTCGGCGGATTCGATTGAGCCGCTCCACCTGCTGTCCGGTCATCGAATCGTCGATGTAGAGCGCGTCGTAAGGTTCTTCCGTTTCGTTGCGGAAGGCGTTCACGCCGACGACGACCTTTTCTGCGGAATCGACCGAGCGCTGGAACTGATACGACGCGTCCCAGATCTCACGTTGCGGGAACCCGGCCTCGATTGCCTCGACCATGCCACCGAACTGGTCGATCTTCTCGATGTATTCGAAGCACCCTTTCTCCATCCGGTTCGTGAGCTCTTCGATGAAGTACGAGCCGCCGAGTGGATCGACGGTGTTGATGATCCCCGATTCGTGCGCGATGATCTGCTGGGTCCGAAGCGCGATCCGCGCCGCGTTCTCGGTGGGCAGAGCGAGCGTCTCGTCGAGTGAATTGGTGTGCAGCGAATTCGTTCCGCCGAGTACGGCCGCCATCGCCTGGATGGTGACGCGGACGATGTTGTTGTAAGGCTGCTGCGCGGTGAGCGAGCAACCGGCGGTCTGCGTGTGGAACCGGAGCATCCACGAACGCGGATCTTTCGCGCCGTAGCGATCGCGCATCACCTTGGCCCAGACTCGGCGTGCGGCCCGGAACTTCGCGACTTCCTCGAAGAGGTCGTTGTGTGAATTGAAGAAGAACGAAAGGCGAGGCGCGAAGTCGTCGATGTCGAGACCGGCGCGCACGCCGTACTCGACGTACTCCATGCCGTCACGCAACGTGAATGCGAGTTCCTGCAGTGCTGTCGATCCCGCCTCACGAATGTGATAGCCGGAAATCGAGATGGTGTTGTACTTCGGGACGTTCTCCGCGCAGAACTTGAAGATGTCGGTGATCAGCCGCATGGAGGGCCGCGGCGGATAGATGTACTCCTTCTGCGCGATGTACTCCTTGAGGATGTCGTTCTGCAGTGTGCCGGAGATCTTCTTCCAGTCGGCGCCCTGTTTCTCTGCTACCGCGAGATACATGGCCAGCGCGATCGGAGAGGTCGAGTTGATCGTCATTGAGACCGTCACTTCCTCGAGGTTGATGCCCTCGAACAGGGTCTCCATGTCTTCGAGCGTGTCGACGGCAACGCCGCACTTGCCGACTTCGCCGGCGCTGTAGTGATGATCCGAGTCGTAGCCGTACAGCGTCGGCAGATGGAAAGCGACCGAGAGGCCGGTCTGGCCGTGTGCAAGCAGGTATTTGAAGCGTTCGTTGGTCTGTGCAGCCGTGCCGAAGCCCGCGAACTGCCGCATCGTCCAGAGCTTGCCGCGATACCCGGTTGGATGGATTCCGCGGGTATACGGAAACTCACCGGGAAACTGCACATCGCGCTCGAAATCGAGTTCGGCGACATCCTCGGGGGTTGCCAGGGGATTCACTTCCATCCCGCTGACGGTCGTGAAGTCCTTTTTCCATGGAGCCTTCTTCGCCACGATCGGATCGAGCGATTCGCGGCGCCAGCGGGCGTCTTCCCGGCGCACGACGTCGAGCGCCTCAACCGAGAATAGCGAGAGTTGCTTCGCGTCCTTCACCGGCGCTGGCGGCTTCGAGGTGGTTGGATTCACATCCGTATCGTTTCTGCTCATGGGATTCTCCGGTTCAAGTTCCGTGCTCGCGATACCGCTGGGTGATCAACGTCGGTTCAGGAACGCCTCGAGACCTCGCTGGGGACTCCCAAGCGCAAACAGGCGCGCGAATTCTGCACGCTCGAGCCGGTCGCCCCCTCTCCCCCGGATCAACACGGCGGCGGAATCGAGCGCCTGCCCGCTGCGACCGCCGACCCAGCCGACAATCCACTCTATCGGATCACGCTCAGCGGGGACAAGCGCATCGATCAGAACCAGTTCACTAGCCTCGGCCGCACTGATGCGCGTGTGCCCGCCGAGTTGCAACCGCATCGCTCGCCGCCCGATCCTCCAGGCCACTGCCGCCCATGCGGCCGGGCAGTCGATGACGAGCGTCGCGTCGTCGGAGATCACGGCGACATCGGCCATCAGGAGCGCCGCGGCCGGAACGCCTGCGATCTCTCCTCTCGCCGCGGCGACGACCATCTCGCGTGCACTGACGATTTCGTCGAGGAGCACGTCGTCGGCAGACTCGATCGCCGCGGGAGAGAGAATCCGCATCAGCGGAAAACCGACATGACACGTCCCAGCACACCACTGTTACTGGACTCGTGCTGCAACATCTGCTCGATCTCGCCAGCGTCGAACCAGGTGCCGTTGCAACCGCCGCAGACATCGACCTTGATGCCGTGAAGTTCGACCGGGTGCAGGTCCATCCCACACTTCGGGCACTTCATGAAGTGGAGATCCTTCAGATTTTTCTTCTCATCAGCGGCCATTTTCGCCGACTGCTCGACCGCCCACTTCTTGCGGCGCTCGATTTCCTGTTTGGCAAAGTATTCGTCTTCGCCCTTCGATGGCTTGTCAATGCTGTCCATGTCGTCACCCTCCGTCGGAGCGCGATTCTACCGTTTCAGCGGTCAGCGGTGGGCGGTCAGGGCACAGGTTGGCGGGAGCGTTTTATCGCCACGAGCAGCAGGCCGGGGCCGAAGGGAAGCCACTTGAAGAGCCCGTCGAGGGCAAAGATCGATCGGACCAGGTTGACGAGAACGCGAGACTTTCCCGCTTTTGCCACGCCCTGCAGCGCGGCGTCCGAGTCGACCGGGAGTTTTGCGCGGCGCCGATTCATCGGCAGGAGGAAGAGCGTGTCATACGCCAGCACGACCGGAAATCCCCAGTAGCTCGCGCGCTCGATTCTCATTCCGGCCTGCTCGAAGAGTCCCGATAGCTGAGCGCGCGTGTAACGCCGCTGATGTTCGTAGTAATCGTCGGAGTCGCTCCACAGGCTCTTCAGCGCGGGAACGGTGGCGATGCAACGACCGCCGTCTCGAAGTACGCGGCCGATCTCGCACGCCGCGGGAGCATCGTCATCGAGATGCTCGAGGGTCTCACCGCTCGTCATCGCATCGAATGCTCTGTCGCGGAAGGGCATGTTCTTCATGTCGCCGACCACGACCGGAATCGTCGAGGTCTTCTTCACGTGCAGCGCCGCCTGAAACGAGTAGTCGATGCCGGTCACGCGATAGCCGCGCTGCTGCATCCGTCCCGCAAGTTGCCCGAGTCCTACCGCGCCATCGAGGATGCGCGCGCCCACGGGAACCTTCTCGACCTCGCGCACGATCATGCCGAGGCGATGCTCGTGTCGCGGACCGAACATCTCGGGCTGGGAGCCCCACGTGTGGGTGGTGGGCTGGTCGATGTTGCTGGAGACGGGGTTGGTCATCGTTGGCGCAGGCCGGCTTCGGGTGCCTGCCGGCGACATGGTAACTGCTGAATGCCGGCTCGCCGATCCGGGGTGAAGCGGTTCCGCGGCGAAGCAGTTCCTCGGGTTCCTCGATCGCTGGCTACTCGAACTCTTCGTACGCCGCGGAACCCTGAGGAGCCGTCCTGCGACAGATCGAAGCAAAGCGTGAATGTTTGTAGGCATATGCCGACCCCGTCCGCTAGGCTATCGCGTGCAAAAAAAACTTAAGAGGTTTAATTCATGAATTTGCCACGGTCAGGCACGAGCATCACGCTCGCGCGAAACTTATGCCTCCTGCTCGCAGGACTGCTCGCCGCAGCTGCCTCGGCGCAGTCGTCGAGCGGATCTGTTACCGGAGAGCTGAGAATCATCACCCGGCCAGGAGATCCCCTGGGCATCGCCGGGACGCATCAGTACGACACGACGAACTCTCGATTCAGCCCTATCGTGAGGGATTCAAATCTGGACGGCGCCGTCGATTTCATTTCGCTCCTCGTAGAGAGAAACAACCCGTCCGACGCCATCAACGACTGGGTCATTTCATTCGCCCCAATCGCTGGTTCGAACCTCGCGGTAGCCAACTATCCACGAACTGAGACAAGAGACCGTTTGTCCGACCGCATCTTGCCCTTCCTGGAAATCCGCCATATCGGCTCACTCACGTGCCGCGAAAATGACGGTGAATTCAGGGTCAGCACCATGAGAGTCGCTGCGTGCGAGGGTGGCTTCATCCTGAGGGACTTCCGAGCCACTTTCAAGTACAGATGCCTCGGCTCAGACATCCCCTCGAGCGCCGTTCTGAATGGGACGATCTCGTATGGCGATACACACACCTGTGCTCCGGCACCGGGCGGGAGCGGTTCCGGGGGTGGATCGGGTGGCGGATCGGGGGCCGGAGGGATTCGATCGATCCCAACGTTTCCGGTGGCTGTGATCCCGATCGGTCCCGTCGCGAATCCAACCCCCGTCGAGACTCCAACCGCGTCACTGGCCTTCCCGATGTCTCTCCTGGAGAGTCCAGTACTCATGACGCATGACGCCCCCTCGACGGTCTTCACGATTCCCACCGTCACATCGGGAGGCTTCGACGGCGACATTGCCCTGGAGGTCATGACCGACGCAGAGGATGGCGATGGGTTCACCGCGACGATCTCACCGGCGGTCATCCCTGCGCCAGGCACCGGTGAAGCGACGCTCACACTGAACCTCGGCTCGATGACGTTCCCTCGCGATTACCAGGTCACGGTTGCTACGACCGCGAACGGGGAAACGTCGTACGTCAGCCTGGTGGTTTCAGTCGACTGCGACCCGCCGATGATCCTCGGGATCGACCAGCCGCAGTCCTCCTCGTTCGCCGCGGGCAGCACTGCCACGGCGTCCGTGAAATCCGCCGGCCGCGGACCGTTCCTCTACCAGTGGTACAACGCGCCCGTCGGATCCACGCGCACGCCAGTTGAAGGTGCGACAAGCGCGACGTTCACCACCGATGTCGAAGGCAGCTACTGGGTTCGCATCGCGAACGCCTGCGGCACGGCCGACAGCAATGCGTTTCACGTCACCAGGAAATAGCTTCGAGCTCACGAACTAAAGAAAGCGTCCGCTGCGAGGCGGGCGCTTTCTATTTGTGCGGAGGCTCGATCGGATTCGAGCCGTCTTGTGTTCGTTCCGGATCCGCGACCGTATCGCGCGGCGCGCGCGGTTCGCCGTCGCGGATGATCGTGGCCTTGCCGAGCGACAGGCAGAGATCGCGCAAGGCTGACACCTGCCGCAGCCTCATATTGATTGCTGTCTCATCATAGTCAACGTCATCCATGGAGTTTCTCGATGTCGGCCAGGTCCTGTGCGCTCGACCGCAGCCGCTTGAGGGCGATCAATCCATACCGTGAAACGACGGAGAGCGGCCCGCCCTCCCATCGTCGTTGTTCGCGCTTTTCCCAGACCTCGTGAAGCTCTTCGTTGCCGATCAGGAGGTCGAG
Source organism: Thermoanaerobaculia bacterium (assembly GCA_046590585.1). GTDB lineage: Bacteria > Acidobacteriota > Thermoanaerobaculia > Gp7-AA8 > Gp7-AA8 > JBKJVD01. The sequence continues at coordinate 16,314 of JBKJVD010000191.1, forward strand.
GATCAGCGCAGAACCATCAGTCGGATCCAGCTTCGTAATCCGGCGAATTCGAACTTTCCCGCCGGAGAATGTCATTGGCAGCGCGCGGAATGAAAAGCCCAGTCCCTCGGCCAGCTCGAGAATCCTCTCGCTGTCACTGTCGAGTACATAAAGATCGATGTCGATCGTCGCTCGCGGATATCCATGCACGGCCATGGCGAGTCCGCCGCAGAGCGCGTAGTCGATGCCAGCTGCGTTGAGCGCATCCCGCAGAGCGTTCAGCTCATCGATCAAATTCAGCACGTTGAAAGTCTACGCCTGAGAGCCAGCGACGCCAGCCCCGAGCATCTCCCACAGTGCGCCCGCCGCCAGGCCAAGCGCCTCATCAAGCCGATCGGCGTCCTTACCGCCTGCCTGTGCGAGGTCCGGCTTGCCGCCCCCCTTGCCACCAACGATCGGCGCGAGCTTCCCGATGAGCATATTTGCAGGGATGCGGTCCATCAGGTCTTTCGTCACGACGGTCAGGAGCGTCACCTTACCGTCCGTCACGCTGCCGAGGACGATGACGCCGCTCTTCATTTTTGCGCGAAACGTGTCGGCGAGATTACGCAGGTCGCCACCACTGATTTCATCGACGCGCTTTGCGAGAAGTTTCACACCGCCGACGTCCACGGTCTCGTCGGACGCCGAAGCGCCACCCGTGGCGAGCTTCACCTTGAGTTGCTTGACCTCTTTCTCGAACTGCTTCTGCTTTTCCTGGAGTGAGCGGACGAAATTCGGCAGCTCTTCCACGCCGACGTTGCCCTGTTCCTGGATCGCCCTGGTGGTGTCTGCGAGCTTTCGGAAGTACGCAAGCGCTCCGCGACCGGTAAGCGCTTCCATGCGCCGTACCCCCGCAGCGAGCGACCGGTCGGACGTGATCTTGAAGACGCCGATGTCGCCAGTGCGAGTGACGTGACAACCGCCGCAGAACTCACGCGAGTAGTCGCCGGCTGAGACGACGCGAACCATCTCCCCGTACTTTTCGCCGAACATCGCCACGGCACCGCTCGACTTCGCCTCCTGCAGCGACATGACCTTCTTCGACACCTCCAGATTCTCGCGAATCCGGTCGTTCACCGCGTCCTCGATCGTCTGCAACTGCGGCTCAGTCAGAGGCTGATGATGCGTGTAGTCGAACCGCAGACGGTCGGGAGCCACCAGTGATCCGGCCTGTTGCACGGCAGGTCCGAGGAGGTCCTTGAGGGCCTTGTGCAGCAGGTGAGTCGCCGTGTGATTCGCGGTGGTATCGCGGCGCACCGGTCCGGTCACAGACGCGTTGACCTTCGAATTCAACGCGAGAGAACCATGGTCAATCCTCACACGCGACACGAACACGTCGCCCGCTGGTTTCTGCGTGTCGAGCACCGTGGCCCGGCCGCCCTCCCACTCCAGCGTCCCGACGTCCCCGATCTGGCCCCCCGACTCCGCATAAAACGGTGTCGGACTCAGGATCACATCGCCCTCCGAGCCATGATGAAGCGCATCGTGCTCTTCTCCGCCGACCACGATCGCTTTCACGCTCGATTCGATTCCGTCGTACTCCTCGTACCCGACGAACTCGATGACGCCGACTTTTTCCGCCAGCCGGGAGAACGTGTCGGCATCCGCAGAGAGCTGGAACTTCGACGACGCCTTGGCCTTGACACGGGCCTCTCCCATCATCGTCTCGAACCCCGCGCGATCGATCGTGACCCCTTCATCCTCGGCCAGTTCCGCGATCAGGTCGATCGGAATGCCGAACGTGTCGTAGAGGCGGAACACTTCGCTTCCGCCGAGGGCCCGTTCACCGCGACGGCGTACATCGTCAAGAAGTTGACCGACTCGTTCGATGCCGGTCGAGAGCGTCCTGGCGAAGCGCTCCTCCTCCGACTCCAGCGTCTTGAGGACGGCCTCGCGGCGGTCCTTCAGTTCGGGGTACGCATCGGCCATGGCTTCGACGACTGAATCGACCAGGGACGTCAGCAATACCGGTTTCGGCAGCTTGCGTCCGAACCGGATGGCGCGGCGGATGATTCGGCGCAACACATAGCCGCGTCCTTCGTTCGAGGGAATCACGCCGTCGGAGATCAGGAACGTCGACGCGCGGCTGTGATCGCAGAGGACACGCACCGCGGTGTCGTTGTCGTCCTCCATGTCACCCCCATAGGAATGGCCGCTGAGGGACTCGATGCGGCTCATGATCGGCTTGAACAGGTCCGCGTCGTAATTCGTCGACGCTTCCTGCATCACGCTGGCCAGGCGTTCGAGGCCCGCGCCGGTATCGACCGACGGAGCCGGCAGCGGGTGGAGCACGCCCTGCTCGTCACGCTCGTACTGCATGAAGACCAGGTTCCAGATCTCCATCGTCGTGTCGCCGGGGCCGTTCACGAACTCCGGGATGTTCTTCGACATGTCGTCGCCGCGGAAGTAGTGGATCTCCGAGCAGGGACCGCATGGACCGGTGTCCCCCATCTGCCAGAAGTTGTCCTTACGCCCGAATCGCAACACCCGATCGGGACGGGCACCCGCTTCGATCCAGAGCGTCTCCGCTTCCTCATCGGCGGGAACTGCATCGTCGCCTTCGAACACGGAGAACCAGAGGCGCTCGGGATCGAGTCCGTAGACCTTCGTGATCAGCTCCCACGCGTAGAAGATCGCATCGCGCTTGAAGTAATCACCGAAAGAGAAGTTGCCGAGCATCTCGAAAAACGTGTGATGGCGTGCGGTGCGTCCAACGTTCTCGAGGTCGTTGTGCTTGCCTCCG
>JBKJVD010000008.1:0-2193 GCA_046590585.1 Thermoanaerobaculia bacterium
ATGAAGCGAGGATGACGGAGCAGATCGAGCGCGCTCGTTCGACGAACTCAAGATTCGAGGATCGAAAGCCATAAAGCGGAGGGTGGCGCAAAGGAACAGCACCGTAATTTGAGTTGCTTCGCCGCGCTACGCCGGCTCAGCATGACGTGGTTGGTGGAGCGTCCCGTGATCCGTGTCATTAGAAGCCGGCCTTTCAGCATCTCGTACGAGCCCTGGTGGCGAAATCGGTAGACGCACGAGACTTAAAATCTCGAGTTGGTTTCCAACGTGCCGGTTCGAGTCCGGCCCGGGGCACTCTACGAAACGCTGAATGCAGAAAAGAGGCGGGTTTGCGCGCTCTTCTCGATCCTCGTTCGGTCCTGAATCCGCCATATCCCTCTTCCCTCCCCTCTGTCGTAGAATCCGCCTCCACAAATCGCGGGGAGAGCCTATGTCCAGTCACAAGATTGAAATCACTCCCGGGGCGCCGCTCACGGTGCTGTCGGAAGAAGAGCAGATGTTTCAGCAGAGCGTGCGGGACTTCGCGATTGAGCGGGTCCGTCCGCTGGTCCACAGGATGGATCATGAAGCGAAGATGGATCCCGACCTGATCAAGAGCTTTTTCGAACTCGGGATCATGGGCGTGGAGACCCCCGAGGAGTGGGGCGGCGCCGGATCGACGTTCTTCACTTCCGTGCTCGTCGTCGAGGAAATATCCCACGTCGATGCGGCCTGCGGCGTGCTCGTCGATGTGCAGAACACGCTCGTGAACAACGCGCTGATCCGCTGGGGAAGTCAGGCCCAGAAGGATCGTTACCTGACGATGCTGGCCCGTGACACAGTCGGAGCTTACGCACTCTCGGAGGCAGGGTCGGGATCGGATGCATTCGCCCTCGCCTGTCGGGCTGAGGACAAGGGCGATTACTGGTCGATCAACGGGCAGAAACTCTGGATCACGAACGCGGCCGAAGCGGGCGTCTTCATCGTCTTCGCGAACGTCAATCCCGACGCCGGCTACAAAGGAATCACCGCATTCATCGTGGAACGCGACTTCCCGGGCCTGAAGATCGGCAAGAAAGAAGACAAGACCGGCATTCGCGCGTCGTCGACCTGCGAGCTGATGTTCGAAGATTGCCGCGTCCCGAAAGAGAACGTTCTCGGCGAAACCGGCAAGGGCTACAAGATCGCCATCGAGACTCTGAATGAAGGACGCATCGGCATCGGCGCGCAGATGATCGGCGTCGCGCGTGGAGCACTCGAGCATGCGGTGGCGTATTCAAAGGAGCGCAAACAGTTCGGCAAGGCGATCTCGGAATTCCAGGGAGTCCAGTTCCAGATCGCGCAGTCAGCGACCGAACTCGAAGCTGCGCGCCTCATGGTCTACAACGCTGCAAGGCTCAAGGATGCGGGTCTCCCCTTCGTGAAGGAAGCGGCGATGGCAAAGCTCTTCTCCTCCCAGGTCGCCGAGCGCGTGACGTCGATCTGCATCGAGATCTTCGGTGGCAATGGCTACACGAAGGAGTACCCGATCGAGAAATACTGGCGCGACTCGAAGATCGGCAAGATCTACGAAGGAACATCGAACATGCAGCTGGCCACGATCGCAAAAACGATCCTCACGGATCGGCTCTAACCCTCTGTCCACACGCGGATGAGACGGCGGCCGGAAGGCCGCCGTTTTGCTTATTGTGGAAGCGTGCGCAGGTGGTCGGCGAAGACGTCGTTGAACAGCGCACCGGGACGGCGCTCTCGCAGTCGCATCACTGCGGCGTCACCCGACATGCCGAGCCGGTGCAGGATCCGTCCGGCCACGAGTGCCGAGCGATTGAAACCCATGCCGCAATGCGAGAGCACGCGGTGTCCGTTCGATACCAGGTGCGATCCCAGCCGGACGATCGCCTCGAGCTTCTCCAGGTTCGGCAGTTCCTCGTCGTAGATCGGGAAATAGATATAGAGGCAGCCGTTCGGCGAGGACGGAATGCATTCGTCGAGACCGCCCTCGAGATCGATGACCGTGTCGATTCCATATGACGAAACGACCGCCCAGTCCTTGATGACCGGCGAGATGTAGAGGCATCCGTCATCGTCGACCTGATAGAGCCGGGAGAGGTCAGGAAGCATGGCGCCAGTTTAGCGTGATCCAACGCGGAAGGCAGCATTAGCGCCCCCGGATCGGGGTGGAGGATCAAGTTCAGATCCAGAGCAGCGTTCTCA
>JBKJVD010000224.1:0-9511 GCA_046590585.1 Thermoanaerobaculia bacterium
GCCGCGATCGAAGCGACTCCAACGGGACGGAAGACCAGCAGAGCGCCGAGGCCGAAAATGTAGGCAACCCAGCTGGCGTAATTGATCCGCGAGCGCAGCCGCGTGGCCCGCTCGCGATAGAAATCCGCGTTGACGATTTCCGAGCAGTGCCTGCAGCGCACCGCAGATGGCGGAATGGCGCCGCCACAGAATGGGCAATCCACCTCGAGGTCTTTCGAGCGGCGCTTGAGCGCCACATCCTCGGAACGACGCTTCTGAACCGGTGCATCCGCGACAGGCGTGCTGTTGAGGAGGATCAGCCCGCAGCTCGTACAGACGACGCTGGCCGGCTCGCTCAAGGCATTACATTCAGGGCAATGCATGCCTGCTCAAACTGCAAACGGTCGGCCATTATTCGACCCCGCACGATGAGCGGGGGACTGCGCGGGATCCTTACTTCCCGAAACGGCGTTCGATATTGAACCCGATATGAATGTTGCCGGACTCGAGCGGAACGCCGACGTAGGTGGATGAGATGTACTGGTCGACCAGAGTGGCCGGGTTGTTAGTCACCATCAGTTCGAAGAAGTGCCCGCCGATCGCGCGCTTGAGGCCGATTGACCAGCTGGGGTCGGCTTCCATGGAGTCATCGAGATCCATGTTCGGAGGGATGATTTCCCCGACCAGGCTCAGCGGCGGCCGCAGCATGTAAGCAAACCCGATCGGCAGGTTGAACGCGTGCTCGAAGAGCGCCCCCGACTGGCCCCCGACCGATGTGCGGCCGGCGTTGGTGGCGAAACTGGGGATGATGAAGATGGCTGCACGTCGCCCGAACTGCCGGGAGACTACGGCCTGCGCGAAGAGCGAGTAACGGTCATTCAGGTCACGCTCGGTTCGGATGTCTGCTCCGCCACGCAGGGTGATTCCGACCGGAATCGCCTGCGCCTGCTGAAGCATCACGTACTTGCCGGCGAACTCCAGGTCGTCGAGCGTATTGGAGCGGATGACGGAAAACTCGAGGTCCCGCCGCGCCACCCATGCCAGGCCGAAGCCGACGTCGGAGCCGCCATCCAGGCCGAAGAGAGAGTGCAGGCGATCGCTCCCGCTTCCCTGATCCGCCGATTGCGTGAATCGGTGGGTGAACTTGATTTCCCACGTTCCATCGGAGGGGATGTAGGAAGTCGGTAATGAGAGGAGAGTGTCACCGAGCGGCAGCGGCGCGACCGGCGTGTAACGATCCTGTGCCCTCACCGGCGAATCGGCCAGAAGGAAGACGGCGACCAGCAGGGCGATGCAGGTGAGACGTTTCAAGGGTTCAGTCATTCGGAGCTCCGCGGCGGATCCAGTCCCGGACCAGGGCGATTTTCGAGGCATCTAGCGATCCCACCAGGGGCATCCGCTCGCCGGTGATTGAGCCTCCGGCAATCTTGCGGTAGAGATAAGAGCCATCCGGATTTCCCGGCTCGACGCGCTTGAGCGAGGGAACCTCGGTGCTCTCCCGGCCCACGATCTGCGCGTAGGAGCGGCCGGAAACCAGGATCATCCCTGCCTGCTGGATGTCGGCGTCGTGGCAACCGGCCAGTCCGCATGAAGGGGTGAAGACCTCACTCTGAACCCGGGTGAACGTAGCGCGTGGATCTGGAGGAATGCCGTTTACCGGGCTGGTCGGTGTTTCCTTGAGCTTGCCGCAGGAGAGGGCGAGCAGGACAAGCGCGATCAGAGGGGGTGTCCGCATCATGCAAGGTTAGCAGACCGATGAGGGGGCCGGACACTGGTACCGGGAGGGAGGTGGCAGAAGTGATACCGGTTACATGGAACTGGGAAATCTGTTCCTCACCGAACCGAGGGAGTGCAATAATGATTTGAATGGCGCAGGCTGCGCGGCGTGATGAACCTGCGGAAGGTTGCAGGCGTCGCGCTGGTTGACCGCCGGCAGAACGCGAGCTTCCGACATGCAGACATTGACGCTTTACTATCCTGAGTCGTTTTCGATCGCGCCTTACGCTGACGCGCTGAATCGCGAGTCGATCTCGCCTCAGCCGATCGCGACTCTGGATGCGCTCCCCGCTGATTCGAAAGCGTTGCGGGTAGTCATCGTCGACGCCAGGCTGCTGCTTGATTCGCAGCGGGCGCAGGCTCCCGACGCGCGGACCGCCATCGTCGGAGTGGGTCTGGCCGAATCGCCAGTCTGGCTGACGGATGACAGCAGTTACGTTCAACTCCCGGAAAACCCTTCCCCGGCGGCACTTCAGAGCGCCGTCAAGCGCGCGTTTCGACTGCTTCATCAGACCTCACGGTCCGAACAGTTCGAGCGCCTGTTGAACGAGCGGACCCGCGAACTCAAACAGGTCGCGGAGGTCGGGGCGGCTCTTTCCACCGTCCGTGAACACTCGGTACTGCTCACCATGATTCTCACCAAGGCGCGTGAGCTCTCCCGCGCCGACGCCGGTTCGCTCTACATGCTCGACGAAGACGAGTCGGGAAAGCTCCTCGGTTGGAAGCTGGCCCAGAACGATTCGATCGAAGTCGATTTCGAAGAGCGGGTCCTGCCGATCACGCGACGGAGCCTTGCCGGCTACGTGGCCATGACGGGAGAGACTCTGGTGATCGACGATGCTTACGATCTGCCCGCCGACGCCGAGTATTCGATCAACCGGACGTTCGACGAAGAGAACGGCTACCTCACCAAGTCGATGCTGATCTTTCCGATGACGACCCACACAGGAGACACCGTGGGTGTGCTCCAGTTGATCAATCGGAAGCGTGTCGGCGCGCCGGCGAAACTGACCGCCGCGACGGTGCCGGGTCAGGTGATTCCGTTCGACCAGGACATCATCGATGTAATGCGGGCCCTTGCGGGACAGGCTGCAGTGGCCGTCGAGAACAACGTGCTGTACGACTCGATCGAGCGACTGTTCGAAGGATTCGTCACGGCAGCGGTCACCGCGATCGAGCAGCGGGACCCGACGACCTCCGGTCACTCATTCCGTGTCGCTGACCTCACGGTCGAACTTGCCAAGGTGGTCGACCGGATCGATTCCGGATCCTACGCCGGGCAGACCTTCACCCTCGACCATCTCCGTGAGATGCGCTATGCATCTCTACTCCACGACTTCGGCAAGGTCGGCGTGCGGGAGCAGGTTCTCATCAAGGAAAAGAAGCTCTATCCGATGGCGCTCGACGCGATCCGCGCGCGCTTCGAATTTGCGATCCGCACGATCGAAGCCGAAAGCCACAAGAGGAAACTCGATTACCTGCTGGCCAGCGGTCGCGATGGATATGACGCGTTCGCAGCCGGAGTGGAAGCGGACGCGAAGGCCAGAATCGACAAGCACAACTCTGATTTCGAGTTCATTTCGCGCTCCAACGAGCCGACGATTCTCCCCGAGGGAGAGTTTCAGCATCTGCAGATGGTGGCCCAGCTCGAGTATCAGGATCTTCACGGGGACCAGCGCCTTCTGTTGATGCCGGAAGAGGCGCGCATCCTCTCGATCCGCAAGGGCAACCTCGACGCTGAGGAACGGCTGGAGATCGAGAGTCACGTCACGCACACATTCAACTTCCTCGAGAAGATCCCCTGGACCCGCGATCTCCGCGGCGTCCCTTCGATTGCTTACGCGCATCACGAAAAGCTCAACGGACGGGGTTACCCGCGCAAGCTTGCTGCAGCGGACATCCCGGTTCAGTCACGCATGATGACCGTGTCGGATATCTACGATGCCCTGACCGCGAGCGATCGTCCGTACAAGAAGGCGATCCCGACCGAGCGCGCAATTGACATTCTGAGGATGGAAGTCAAAGACGGATTCCTCGACACCGAACTCGTCGACCTCTTCGTCGACGCCAAGGTTTACGAGAGTCTCGCCTCCGCGCGCGCTTGAGCTGCGCGAAGTCGGGGTCGGGGAAGACCGTCAAGACTGTGAAGACCACCACTCCGGTGGCCGCACCTCTGTCGAAGAGCTGAACTACGCGCGGGCGAGACGCCCACGAGCCATCGCTTCGCGTGGAGGGCATCACCTTCGCAGCGAGATCGCATGCATCACTACGCCCGGTGGCTCGTGGGCGTCCCGCCTGCGCGTAGGGCCGTTGGGCTTCATCCGACTCCACGAACGCGTCGCGTCGCGAGATTGGCAGCATTGCGCCGTGCAATTCTCCTACGCGCGGGCGAGACGCCCTCGAACTCGAAAAGATCCGCTGTTCCGGCGTGGCGAGACGCCCACGAGCCATCGCTTCGCGTGGAGGGCATCACCTTCGCAGCGAGATCGCATGCATCACCGCGCCCGGTGGCTCGTGGGCGTCCCGCCTGCGATTAGGGCTGTTGGGCTTATCCGACTTCACAAACGCGTCGCCTCGCGAACTGGCAAGCATCGCGGCGTGCAACTCTCCTACGCGCGGGCGAGACGCCCACGAGCCATCGCTTCGCGTGCATTGCATCAGCCTTTGCCGCGAGAACGCACGCATCACCGCGCCCGGTGGCTCGTGGGCGTCCCGCCCGCGATTAGGGCTGTTGGGCTTCATCCGACTCCACGAACGCGTCGCGTCGCGAGATTGGCAGCATTGCGCCGTGCAATTCTCCTACGCACGGGCGAGACGCCCACGAGCCACAAGTTCGTGGGCGTTCTCGCTGACAATGAGGCTGGCGGGCGTCCCCGCCCGTCGTGCGCCGCAGCGCACTGCTCTCGTGCTTCTCACGCGGCATGAGCCTAACGAGGCGATGATTCGTAACAGGGCACTGGCCGGCTCGACGCCGTCCAGCACGGGCGAGACGCCCGCGAGCCACTGAACTCCGGGGAGGCAAGCAAAAAATTTGAGGCGCGCCGACCCACCAGGGATTATCGACGCGCCTCGGCGCTAGCGAGAGGAAGCTCGTGGGCTTCCCACCGGAAACTCATTTAGCGAAAGCGATGCCAGGCATCCACTGCCCATGCTCGCGAATCTGGTCGATCGACATCACGCGGGTCTCGCCGGCGTCGTTGGTGAACTCCACGTGATACCAGCCCTGAATCCGCGCTGGAGTCAGGTTCTCGGCGCCCACCCGCAGCTGACTGCCGCGACCTGCCTCGATGAACACGGTCTCGTACGCGGAGCGGCTCAACATCGGCGACGGTAGATCGTCCGGTGACTCCCGGCGGTCATCGCCTCTCTGATCACCCGGTTGCGGCTCGAACCCATCGCGCCGGTCCGTCCCCTCACCGCGCCAGGGTGGTGCGAGAAGCTCGACGTCTTCCATCCGCCGGCGCGGCGATTCAGGCGCGACGTCGAACAGTCCTCGGAATCGATCGAGTTCTGTGAGCACTGAGCCCCACTCCGTGGCCCGGCCGATATCGAGGTAGGCGTCGGGCCTTTCTTCCCGATCGACCATGGCTGCGGTTTCGCCGCGCAGGATCGAAAAAAGGAGCCGGATACTGAACGGGTCCGCGACGGCCTGGATTTCTTCCTGGAATTCGAGGGCGATGCGTCGCGCGATTTCGCGCATCGACGTCATCTCTCCGTCGCGCTGCGTCCAGAGGGCTGCATCTGGATCGGTGCTGAACGGGTCGATCGGGAAATTCGTCGAGCGCGCCACCCAGCCGTTCCTCGTCGGATGCTTGCTCGGTGTCAGTCCTACCGGCACGCTGATTCCGCGCTGCTCGATTTCCTCGAGTCGATAGGAGGGCCAGGCGATCACACCGCGAGCGACGCCCGCGATCAGCGCAACTGTGGCCGCCATCAGGCCGGGGTCGGGAGTGAAGTCCATCGTGATCTCGATCCGATCGCGGCGCGGGCGGACTCCAATCCCGGTGGACTGCCGATTCGCGCCGAGGACGATGACGGGAAGCGGAAGCATGGAGGCCAGGATGACGGCCAGCTTCTGCACCGTCCGGTTTCGATTGCGTTCGGCGGCCGGCAACTCGAACGACACGTTCACGTGACAGCTGAATCCTTCGAGACGAACGCGACGGCCCGTCGACTCCTCCCACCGATCCAGCGCCTCTCGCACGAAGCCGATCTGCTCCCAGAGGCTTCGCACCACGCGAGCGGTGCATTGCGGTGCGATCTCGATGACGGGCGTGACGACTTCGAGCACGCCGCCGTCAAAGTAGACGGCACCGCCAGTGGGGAGCTGCGAGCTTTTCCTCGATCGTGGAAGCAGGGGATGCGAGATGAACTGCTGCGGGGTTCCCCAGACGGACTCGGGGGTCATTTCGACATCGTCGACGATCACCCGGAACTCAGATTCGAGACCGACTACGGGCTGATCGAGATGACTACGATAGCGAAGGGTAGGCGAGGGCATGCGGCACTCCGTGAAGAGCAAAAGCCGCGCCGCTCCGGATCATCGGTGCCGGCGCTTCGCCCGGTGCTCTCTTGCGCGTTGCTGTTGCATGCGCTCCAGTTCGAAGTTCACGGTCAGTTCGTGCACGACTTCCTTCGCCTCGCCATCGCGTATCAGCGGACGGAAGCGCCAGTTGCGGATCGCGCGGATCGCTTCGCGCTCGAACAGTTCACGCTGCGGCCTGACGATCATCTCGACGAGGCGGACGCGACCATCCTTGCCGATCGTGTAACGAACCACCATGGTGTCCTCCCACCCCTGACCGCGTGCCTGAACGGGATAGATGGGATAGGTCTGAGAGGTGGGTGACATTGGCAGAGACTCGTCACGCGCGACGACTACCGTGTCAGAACTTTCGACCCCGCCGATCACGCCACCGACCGCTCCACCTGCTTCACCCCCTGCCGTTCCACTCGAGTTGCCTCCCTCGATTCCTCCCACCACGCCTTCGACAATCCGGTCGCCCGGTGCGCGGGTGGTCTGTTCCGGGAGGACTGCCGGAATGAGGTCGGGGATCATCGTGGGCGCGACGATGTCCGGGAGTGTGATGGCCGGTTGCTGTGGAAGTGACTTTGCAGCTGGCGGCGGCGGAGGGGGAGAGGGAGAGGGAGGTGGCTCGCTCAGCAGATAGGCCGCGACAAACCTGGGCGACTCCGTCGGGAAGTTGATCGTAATGATCGCGTGTGCAATCGCCGCGGCAACGAAGACCACGTGCAGCGCAATCGATACCGGCAGCAAACGAACCTGTCGGCCGGTCGCACCGGTTTCCTGGGGGACGACGGTTTCGAACAACGTGGATGAGTCCTGTTCCTTTCGGGCGCTGTTTCCGGCGATGTTAGCATCCGACCGCCGCCGCTCCGGTGAACACTGGTGACCCGAGTGAGTGGCCAGTATTGGAATTGAATCGCGACCTTGCGAGGGCCATCGATGACGACACCGTCAGCACTGCTCGAGAAACTGTTTCCACCAATGCTGGCTACGCTCGCGGATGCCGCACCGACCGATCCGGACGAGTGGACATTCGAGTTGAAGTACGACGGCTTCCGCGCCGTGGTTGCGATCTGCGACGGTGAGATCGCAGTCTGGAGCCGCAACCAGCTCGACCTGAGCGCGCGATTCCCCCGTGTCACCGCGGCTCTCCAGAAGTTGAAGATCCCCGAGGTCGTGCTCGATGGAGAAATCGTTGCACTCGACGAGAGTGGCACTCCAAGATTCCAGTTGCTGCAGCAGGGCGAGCGGCGCGAGACGATGTTCGTGTTCGACATCCTCTGGCTCGACGGCCGCGACCTCCGCAAGCTGCCCTACGTCGAGCGTCGCGCTCTTCTCGAGACTTTGATCGGGCGCAGACGTACCGGAATCGTGGCCGTGTCGCAGCGCATCAAGGGAGACGGCGCGGCGGCGCTTGCGGCGGCGGCGAAGGATGGGTGGGAAGGGATCATCGCCAAGAAGAACACGAGCGTCTACGAACCGCGACGCTCGAAGAGCTGGCTCAAGATTAAGGCGATCGATCAGCAGGAGTTCGCGATCGTCGGATGGCAGCCGAGTACGCACTCCGAGCTCGAGATCGGCTCGCTCCATCTCGGCTACATGGATGACGATGGACGGTTCAGCTACGCGGGGAAAGTGGGCACAGGATTCTCTGCGAAACTGCGCGCATGGTTTCTGAGCGAGCTCTCGAAGGATGTGATTTCAAAGCCGGCCGTGGAGGATGCTCCACGCATCCGGACGGCCACATGGGTCACGCCCCGCCTCGTCGGCCAGGTGTCGTTCACTGAGTGGACCGCGGATGGGAAGCTGCGCCATCCATCGTTTCTCGGTCTGCGCGACGATAAGGCGCCGGCCGAGGTGGTGCGCGAGAAACCGCAACCGGTGAAAGCGGAGAAGAAGGCGGCTGTGAACAAGAAGGCCGCCACGAAACCCGCCCGGGCCAGCAAGGCCGAGGTCGCTCGTAAGGGCGCTGAGGCGCCCGCGGTCCTGTTGACGAATCCTCAGCGGCTGCTCTATCCACGGGACGGGTACACGAAGGAAGACGTTGCTGCGTACTACGAAGCGGTTGCAGCTCCGATGATCTACGCCCTGCGCGACCGGCCACTCTCGCTCGAGCACTGGAATTCCGGGATCGACAAGCCATCGTGGTTTCATCAGCATCTGGGGCGCGAGGCAGCTGACTGGCTGACGCTGATCGAGACTCCGACACGCACCAGCAGCCGGACCACCGTGAAGCACCTGGTGATCGACCGTCCCGTAACGCTTCGATGGGTCGCGCAGATGTCGGCGTTGACGATTCACATGTGGTCGTCCCACGCGCCAACCCTTGACGCGCCCGACTGGGTCGTCTTCGATCTCGATCCTGCCAAAGGTCACGGGATCGAGCAGGCCATCGAGGCGGCGATCGTGATGAGAAAAGTTCTCGACAGCCTCGAATTGCCTTCCGTGCCTAAAACGTCCGGGAAGCGGGGCATTCACGTGTTCGTGCCGCTGGCACCGGGCCACACGCATGAAGAGGCTGGCGACTTTTCTCTCACGCTCGCAACCGCTGTATGCAGGAGCGTGCCGGGGATGACGGTGGAGCGGAGCCTCGCAAAACGGGATGGTCGCCTCTACCTCGACGCGATACAGAACGCGTACGGAAAGACGATCGTCGCGCCCTATTCGCTCCGCGCCATCGACGGTGCACCGGTCTCCGCACCACTCGAGTGGAGCGAGGTCACGAAGAAACTCGACCCCCTGAAGTACAACATCCGCACGATGCCGAACCGCCTGGCGAAGATGGGAGATCTGTTCGGCGCCGTCTTTGAGAACAGGGCCAGGCTTCCGCAGCTGAAGTGAGTATCGGGGCCTGCGAGGTGCGCACCGGGACTGAGAGTAAGAAGCTGGTCTTGTCGGGCATCAAAGGTATGTGTTCGTGCCGCGTGCTACGTCATTCACATTCGAAGGGGAGATGCGAATTCGCGGCATTCGGGCACGATGCCGGTCGTTTCGAAGCAGGCGCGTGCAAGCTGTTTCCCTTCTCCCCGCGGGAGAAGGTGGCGCCGTGCGCCGGATGAGGGGCGGCGCGAACGTAAGTTGAATCCATCGCGGATATTCGAGACGCAGTAAATCCCCTGGATTCTCACCGAGGCTAACCGCACGTTGCACCGTGTCCGCATGCATCCGCAGGTCGACAATCTACATTCGCGCGCCCCCTCATCCGGCGCTGCGGCGCCACCTTCTCCC
>JBKJVD010000220.1:0-2182 GCA_046590585.1 Thermoanaerobaculia bacterium
GGCGAGCAGCGTCAGCCGCGAACTCCAGAGTTGGAAGTTTGCAAGACGGAGATCGACCCAGCCACTCTTTGCATAGTTTTCGGCTGAACCTGCGGCGAGCAGAACGGGAGCGCCGTCGGGAGGAGTTGCCGGGATGTTGATGCGCGGTCCTCGCGTGAGTCGCAGTTCGCCGTTCGTTTCGCGCAGGATCGGGATGCCGATGGTGACGATCTGGCTGACCACCCGCGGGTTGGCTCCGAGATACTCCTCCACGCTAGCTTGCAACTCCTTCGCTGACAGCTGACGCATGGCCTGGAGATCGTCGGTCCCAACAGCCTCGCGAAGGAGAAACGCCTCAGCGAGCAACTTGGTCAGCCGTGGAGGTCCGAGGTGCCCGACCGCGATCGAGGGGAGCAACTCCCCCGCCGCAGCGCGCTCGAGCAGTTCCATCTCCCGGATGGCGCGGTCGCGCAGCGATCCCGCGCGATAACTCGGTTCGGTGATCGCTCCATCAATCGCAGACAGCACGTCGCGGCCGGTGGAAGCTCCGAGGATCTCCAGGATGGCGGTGCGCGCCACCTCTTCCGGTGTCACGTACTCCATCTGCCGGGGATAGGTGATGGCCTGGAACTCCCCGATGGAGAAAAACCCGTTCTCCCCGGTATCCGCACCGATGATCTTGAGCGGAACATCGCGTCCCTCGAACCGCCCGTAGGACTCCGGCGACTGTCGGGTTTCGAGCGCATCGCCCACCGTTTCGTCGCGTGCATTCATGAGAAAGGCGCGATCGCGGTCACCGCGCAAGCGCACGTGCGTCTCGCCGAGGCGCTTGAATCCGATCATCGCGCCCGGTTTGACTTCCTTGATGATGGCGCCGTGCTTCCCGGCACCCGCGGGAGTCCGCGCCAGAAGAAACAGCAGGCCGGTATGCGCAAAGCCGATCGCCGACTTCGCGAGAAGCTGCGGTGACGGCTTGTCTTCGCTGTGCGTGTAGGGGATGTTGATTCCCATCCCTCCTGTGCCGGTCGTGCCCACCTTCACGTACACGCGCACCGAGGTGTCTTCCAGGGCTCTATGCAGGAACAGGATGTGTCGCGTGACCTGGGGGATCCCCTGCGCGATGAGCAGTTCCCGCACCGAGGCCAGCAACGGTTCGAGTTCGCTCCGTTCGATAACTCCGTCACCCGACTCGACTGCGTCGAGCAGCAGCTTGGTGCGTCGCGAGACCGTGAAGACATCCTGATAGCTGATGGCGGTTGCGGTGTTGATGCAATCGACGATGACATCCGGCTTGTGCCGGTCGATCAGTTGGTAGAGAGCCGAACCGGTGAAGGCCGAGTCGCTGGGTTCAAAAATCTCCGCAAAGAGGGCGTCAAAGTACGCGGGATTCGATAACAGCTCAGCGCGATTCTTCCCCTGCAGCGACTGCGGGATGAAGATGTCGCCCGGCTCGCCGAGAAGTTCGACGCCGGGAATCTGCGACCGCAGGATCTCGAGCGACTCATCGACCTCCCCGCGAGTGAGCGCGGAAATGATGATCGTCGAGGGTTGTAATTCGCGCGCAGCTTCGAGTGCCACCTGCACGCCCACCATTCCGGCGCCGCCGAGGATGAGGACGCGCTCTGCTGCGCGCCGGTTAGCCAATGACTTCCTCCTCACCCTTTGCCAGTCCCCATCGCTCGGTGATGCGCTCGTGCGTCAGCCAGCGCTCAGTGTCGAGTGCGGCCTGACAGCCGGAGCCAGCAGCAGTGATGGCCTGGCGGTAGATGTGGTCGACCACGTCACCACAGGCGAACACGCCCTGAATGTTGGTGATCGTGGAGTGCTTGTGCGGGAGGACGATGTAGCCGCGCTCATCGAGGTCGAGCTGCCCGACGTACGCTTTCGTGTTCGGGGTATGGCCGATGGCGACGAACAGTCCCTGCGTTGCGAAGTCCGTGGTCTCGTCGGTCTTGAGATTGCGAAGTTTCAGCGACGTCACTCCGCCTTCTTTCGTCCCGATCACTTCCTCGACGGCCGTGTTGAAGACCCACTCGATCTTCGGGTTGGAGCGGGCGCGTTCCTGCATGATCTTCGATGCGCGAAGCTCTTCGCGGCGATGAATGATCGTCACCTTGCTGGCGAACTTCGTCAGGAAGGTCGCTTCCTCCATCGCCGAGTCGCCACCTCCTACGACAACAATCTCCTTCCCCTTGAAGAAGAA
>JBKJVD010000131.1:0-8004 GCA_046590585.1 Thermoanaerobaculia bacterium
CGCGAATGAGGGAGGAGGGGGCCGTGATCGATCCCATGAACGAAAGATGGCGGCGGTTTGCGCTGCCGATCGCCCCTTCTCCGACGAGTTCGTGAAGACGCTTGATAGGGAAGGCGAGCTCCGGATCGCGCTGGAGCGGCTCCCGATCGAATGAATGACTCCGATGCGATTGAATCAGAGAGCGAACATTTTCGCTGTCGGGAATCTCTCGCAGCGAGCTGTCGCCACCTCGCCGGTCCTCATCGAAACGCAGCTGGCCGGGGAGCACCATCCCAGCCGACGAGACGAGCCCGACTCTGCAGCGGCTGAGCGGCTTCCCGAGTGTTGCCCACGGCAATGGATCGATCCGGTGCCAGCGGTACGTTTTGAGAAAGATTCGAGTTGTAACTGTGAACTCGTTCAAATCACCCATCGGCTTCCAGCACCCCTAAATCCATTCTCGATGTCAGGAAACGTCCAATCAAGTCAGGTTTTATCCTACAGATTGCCACTAAATTGGAGCGGGAGGAACATCATCTTGAATGCGCTGGCGCAACTGAAGACGGTCATCCACAATCTCCAACCTGCGGTCCACGCCGATGAATTCGATCGGCAGAAGAAGCATCTCCTCTCGCTGGTCGATACGATCCAGGTGCTCGACGGGGCGGCCCCGGATGCCGCCACCGACGGCAGTGCCCCGCCGCATGCCCGGCTGTCGCGACGGGAGAATGAAGTGATGTCGATGCTCCTGGGTGGGCAGAGGCTGAAGGAAATTGCCGCGCGGCTCGACATCAGCGTCAAGACCGTGACCACGCATCGGTCCCGTCTCATGAAGAAGCTGCAGGTCGAGGACAACCTCAATCTCTACCGATACGGAATCAGGAACGGGCTGATCGGGCTCTGATAAAGTCTCCGTAGTGCGACTGATCTGCGGAACGAGCGGCTACAGCTACAAAGAGTGGAAGGGCTCCTTCTACCCGGAGAAGATGCAGGCTGCAAAGATGCTGGAGTTTTACGCTACCCGCTTCAACGGCGTGGAGATCAACAACACCTTCTACCGGATGCCCGATGAGAAGACGCTGATGCGCTGGCGGGACGAAACTCCTGCCGGCTTCGTCTTCGTTCTCAAAGCTCCCCAGCGCATCACCCATCAGAAGAAGATGGCCGGAGCGGAGGATGACGTTCGTCATCTTCTGGAAGTCTGTGCGGCGCTCGGCGACAAGGCAGGACCGCTGCTCGTCCAGCTTCCCCCGTACCTGCGCAAGGACGTTCCTTTGCTTTCGTCATTCCTCGACCTGTTCCCCCGCGGGGTTCGTGTCGCCGTGGAGTTCCGCCACGCATCGTGGGACGACGAAGAAGTTCGTGGTGTGCTCGCCGCCCACGGCACGGCGCTGTGCGCCGCGGACATGGATGAGACTCCGGAGGGCACGAACCTTGTTCACGCAACTACCGGCTGGGGCTATGCGCGACTGCGGCGCGTCGAATACAGCGACGACGCGCTGCGACAGTGGAGTGAGCGGATCGATGCGCAGGGGTGGGAGGATGCCTACGTTTTCTTCAAGCATGAAGACGAAGCGAAAGGACCGGCATTCGCATCCCGATTCCTCGAACTTCGCCGCGATTGACGTTGCCGCTTGCTGTGCGTAATCTCTCGCTCGGTGGGAATGGTCCGGAGCTGTCTGATCTTCATGCTGTTGCTCGTGCTCAAGGCACTGAGCAGAATCTTCTACCGCTTCGACGTCCAGTGGATTGACCCGGGGGCAGGCGACCCGTGGTCAAACCATCGCCTCGTCGCGTTTCTCAATCACACCAGCCTCTTCGAGCCGATCTTTCTCGGTGGAGTTCCAGCGAGATTTGCATGGCGCATCGCGGCGCACGGAGTCGTTCCGGCTGCCGAGAAGACGACAGGCCGCCCGCTGGTCGGGCTGATCTTCAAGTTCATCGCGCATCACGTCGTGCCGATCTCGCGGGAGCGCGACCACACGTGGTTCGCTGTGCTCGACAAGATCGACCCACAGGCAATGATGATCATTGCCCCCGAAGGACGGATGAAGCGGGCCAGTGGCTTCGACCTTCAGGGGAACCCGATGACGGTGCGAGGCGGCATCGCCGACATCCTGCAGGCGATCGGAAACGGGAAGATGCTCATCGCCTACAGCGGCGGACTGCACCACGTGCAGATTCCCGATCACGTGCCGAATGTCTTTCGGACCGTGCGCTTGCGCCTCGAGAACGTCGAGATCGAAAGCTACGTCGCCGCGATGATGGCGGACGGAGGCGAAGAGAGCTTCAAGCGCAACGTTCGCGAGGACCTCGACCGGCGTCGCGACATGCACGCTCCCGAAGATCACAAGTTCACGGATTCCGGGATTCCTGCGCGACAGAAATGATTCTCACGGCGCGGCCTGTCGGGGTTAACCGGCCAGGCATTTCTCGAAGGCTTCCGGCTCCATCGGCCTGCTGAAAAGAAACCCCTGCACGAAGTCACAGCCCAACTCCTGCACCAGCGAGAGTTGCTCCTCGTGTTCGACGGCCTCAGCGACCACTTTCATCCCGAATTCGTGGGCGAACCTGGTCAGCATGCGGACGAGTTCACGGGATCGCCGGTCGTGCGTGATGTCGCGGATGAAGCTTTCGGCAAGCTTGATCCCCGCCACGGGAAAGCGCTGAAGATGAGTGAGTGTCGAGTGACCGGTCCCGAAGTCGTCGAGCCAGAGCTCAAAGCCTGCATTGTGAATCTCACGAAGGAGTTCGACGGTCTCGAGCGGTCGGCTGATGTAGCTGGTTTCCGTAATCTCCAGATGGATGTCCTTCGGCTCGACTTCACACTTGCGCAATGTGCCGAGAAGCCGGTCGAGAAGCCCTGGTTCTTCGAACTCTCGAGGGGAAAGGTTGACGTTGAGTGCGACCTTTCGTCCGTCGGGAGTCACCCACCGCGAGGCGTCCTTCCAGGCGCGTTCGGTCGTCCACGCGGAAAGCCGGTCGAGATCGCCGAGCGAGCCATCCTCTGCGGCGGCCATGATGACGCCCGCTTCCCGGATCTCTCCCGACTCGCGCCTCTGACGCATCAACGCCTCGGCCGCGTGGATGGTGCGGTCGACGGCGTCGTGGATGGGCTGGTAGAGAAGCAGAAGCTGGTGGTTGTCACCAAGGGCTCGCTCGAGCGCGTGGCGACCAACGGAGGGGTTCATGGACCTGCCTCATCCAAATAGGATGCCGAAGCGAAGCCGCTCGTGGCCGCCCGGGTGGCAGCCGGCCACGATATGTTGGTTCCGATCAGCTTCTACGGACCAGTTGCCATGTTGCGAGCGCCAGTCCCGCGAGGGCCAGAGCGACGAGGCCGCGATTTCTCATGAGGATGGCGCGGATGGAACCTTGTTCCGATTCGCGCCCGCGAACCATTTCCATCTCCACCTTCTGCTGGATTCCGCCCTGGGTGTTGCGGACAGCACGCTCGAAGGCTTCGACCGTCTTCGGAGCTTCGGCCTGAGCTGATCTGCCGCTTTCCTGGTTGGCGATCACCGCTCCGGTTTCCAGAGGAACTACGACCCGGCGGCCGCTCGAATCTTTTTCGACGTCGTAAGTTCCCTGGTCGAAGTAGAGGACGGTCGGACCGAGCTTCGTGTTCTTCACGAACACCACATGTTCACTTCCGACGTTGAACTGAGGCACGCCGATTGTGTCCTGATGAATCTCGTCCACCGCACCACCCGGCGTCACCAGGGTGATCTCTGCAGAGGGAGCGCCTTTGAGGGTCTTTTCGACAGCAAATGTCGAATAGGTCAGGATCCAGCGATGATCCGCGTCCCACTTCGCCTCGGTTCGAACGACTTTCCCCAGGACCACTGACGCAGCGTTCCCGACTTTCTCTTCGAACGTGGCAGGTTCGAGGACGGTGGCGTGAGCGTTCTGCGCGAGTGCCGCGGTCATCACGGTTGCTGCCAGTAGGCTAATCTTATTTGTAGGCATCACGGGCTATTGTAAAGCAATCGACACGCCAGTGCAGGCGGACGCGGGCATAGACCTAAATCTCGTCCGCACAATCGCTTAAACCCTCGGCCTCGTTCCAGCCTCAATGAAGTCCCGCACGACTGCGAGTGACTCCGGACTCACCTGATGTGCCATGGCGAACTCGTGGTATTCAGGGTCGATCCCATGCGATTCCAGCACCGCCCGGGCCCTGCGGGCTGCGACTACCGGAATCACATCGTCCGAGGTTCCATGGACGATCAGCACCCGCTGGTGCACGCGCTGGGCGAGGTCAGCCATGTCGCCCTCGAAGATGGCGCCGCTCATCGCGACCAGCCCGGCGAGAGGCTGGGGCGTTCGAAATCCAACGTCAAAGGTCATCAGGGCACCCTGCGAAAACCCTGCGAGCGTGACCTGCCCGGCGGGAGTAGGGTAACGGAGTAGGATTTCGTCGAGGAATTGCAGGAGCAGGCGGCGCGAATCCACGATGGAATCGCCTTCGGGTGGCCATCCGTCGAACCAGCTGTAGCCGAACTGCATGCCGGGTGTTGGCTCGAACGCCCGAGGAGCGTTCGGGAAGATGAACCGGGCTCCGCCCCGCGGCTCGAGCATGGGAGCGACGTCGGCCAGATCGAATGCATCAGCCCCCCGTCCGTGCAGCAGCAGGACCATTGGCAGAGCAACCTCGTCCTTTACTCCGGACGGGACGTTCATCACATAGGGGAGCGAGAGGTCATCGTGGCGGGTCACAGTCATGGCGGGCGATTCTACCCGCTGGTGATTCGACCGTGCGAAAGGCGTTATCATCGTGTCCAACCTGAGGTGATCGCGTGCATATCAATGACCTTCTGAAAATTGCTGCAGAGCGACGCGCATCCGACCTTCACATCAAAGTCGGCTCGCATCCGGTCATCCGGGTCGACGGTGAACTCACGCCGCTCGTGGAACTGAAGAGGCTGATGCAGGAAGACACGATCGCGATGGCGTTTTCGATCATGTCATCCCGCCAGAAAGAGAAGTTCAAGAACAACTACGAGATCGACATCGCCTACTCAGTCCCGGGACTGGGTCGTTTCCGCTGCAACATTTTCCAGCAGCGGGGAACGGTCGGGATGGTTCTTCGTGTCATCCCGGTCAAGATTCTCTCCATCCGCGAATTGATGCTGCCGCTCGTCCTCGAGAGGATCGCCGAGGAGCGTCGCGGCCTGATTCTGTGCACGGGAACGACCGGCTCGGGGAAGTCGACCACCCTCGCTGCCATGATCGACTACATCAATGCTCACAGGACCGAGCACATCATGACGGTCGAGGACCCGATCGAGTTTCTTCACCGGGACAAGAAATCGATCGTCAACCAGCGCGAGGTCGAAGTCGACACCAAGTCGTTTTCCCAGGCACTGCGGTCGGCACTCCGCCAGGATCCGGACGTCATTCTCGTCGGCGAGATGCGTGATTACGAGACGATTGAGACGGCGCTCACGGCTGCCGAAACCGGCCACCTCGTGCTATCGACACTGCATACGATGGATGCGACGGAAACGGTCAACCGCATCATCTCCGTCTTCCCGCCGCATCAACAGAAGCAGATCCGCCTGCAACTCGCGGCGGTCATCAAGGCGGTCGTGTCCCTGCGCCTGCTCCCGCGTGCGGACGGTCTTGGCCGCGTTCCGGCGGCGGAAATCATGATCTCGACCGCTTACATCCGCGACTGCATCGAGAACAAGGAAAAGACGAAGCTGATCAAGGACGCCATCGCCTCGGGTACGTCTCAGTACGGCATGCAGACCTTCGATCAGTCGCTGTATGTGCTCTACAAGAACGGCCTGATCACGCTGGAGGAAGCGCTGCGGCGCGCCACGAACCCGGACGAGTTCCGGCTCAAGCTCTCGGGCATTCAGTCGACGGCCGACATCGCCCGCGACGAGATGGACGCGAAGCTCACGCTCAGCGGCGCTCCGGACGACCCGTTCTCCGAAGAGTCACCGTTCGATTTTTCCAACCAGACGTAAAGCGTTCTTGCGCCACGCGCCTGCATCGTGCAACCTCGGCTTGTGACCGATTCTGATCGATGCTACGAATCAGCCGTCCGGATGCTGGGCATCCGATGGCACGGCCAGTCGGAGTTGCAGCGGAAACTGCAGCGGAAGAAGTTCGACGAGACCGTGATCGCGGAGGTCATGGCGCGCCTCGAGCGCGAGAAACTTCTCGACGATGCGCGGTTCGCCACTGCGTATGCGCGATCCCGGCTTCGCTCCTCATTCGGCAGCCGGCGCATCTCCCAGGAACTGGGCCAGAAGGGGATCGCGGAGGCGACGCGCCGCAGCGCGATCGCCCAGGCAACTGCCGAGGAGCCGGAACTCGAACGACTGGTGGCCGCCTGCGGCAGAAGACTCCAGCAGATTCTGGGACGGGGAAGAGACACCGAACCATCCTTGATCCGGCAGAAGCTGGCGGTGCACCTGATCCGCAAGGGGTACGAGGCTTCCGCGGTATTTGAAACGGTCCATGCCGCGATGCGTCGCGCGGCTCTCCCGGTTGCGGACGACGAGCCCTGAATTCGCCCCCGCAAAGCGGGCTGTGCTAGGCTTTTCCTCACGAGTCCAAATCAGCAGGGTCAACTAGCAGAGCGTACCGTTCCGGAGGGTGTATGACGGTGTCACGGGTGACGCGAATTGTTCTCATTTCGCTCCTGTTCACATGCAGCGCGTTCGCGCAGATCACGACGCCTTCGCCGACAGTCAAAAAGATCCTTGGCGATCCGCTCACGATTCACTTCGCGAGCGATACGTCTTTCCAGATCTTCAACAGCGCCGTTCCTGGCAGTGGCCAGGTCTATCCGTCGTCTTGCCTCGAAACTGCCGACATGGGCGTGTTCGCAAATATCGACGGAGTGCTGTTCGCACCGAATTTCACGAATCGTCCCTGCGGGACGGCTACGAGCGGCCTGGGCACGTACACTCCGTGGGCAGGCAGCATTGGGGCAATTGCCGGCACCGGCACCTCGAGCTCGCCTTATACGGTGACCGCGCGGGTCACGGCGCCAGGCACAGGAGTGTCGATCGCCGTCACGATCACTTACGTGAATGGGCAGAATTACTTCCGGGTTCGGAAGTCGATCACCTCGACGGTGCCGCACAACATCAACGTGTTCTTCGGTGCGGATATCTATCTGGCCAGTTCCGATGCTGGAATCTACCTGTTCGAGCCTGAGCTTCAGGCGCCGGGCGGCCATGACTGCGCCGTTCCCGCGACCTACAACATTCTCTTCATCCCCATCACGGCCTCGGACGGCTACACCGCGGCGCCGTATGCCGAGGTCTGGCGCGAGATCGGAGTCAATGCGCTGGACAACGACGCGACGGAAGGTGGTTGTGTCGATAACGGCGCAGCACTCGTCTGGAAGAACGCGCTGCGCGGCCGTCTGGCCAATGAAATCAGCAGCGCCGTTTCCTTCGGTGAGATTCCGCCCGCGTCCGCGTTTTCCGGATTTTCCCTCGGCGTGACTCCTAACACGGTGGCAGTCGTGCCTGGGCAGATTCTCGACTTCGACGTGCAGACGGTTCATTCCCAGGACGCGGGATTCAATGCTCCGATCGCCTTGACGATCGAGGGATTGCCGGACGGTGTGACTGCGACGCTCGACCGGACTGAAATCCCGGCACCCGGTTCCGGCTTCGCGAAGTTGCGGGTGGAAATTGGTCCGGACGTGTTTCCGCAGTTGTATCGCGGCATCACCGTCGTCGGTACGGGCGGCAACGAACGTCACGGTGGATCGTTCAGCCTCGATGTCCTGTGTGACCCACCGTTCATTCTTTCGCTGCCCAGTTCGCAGCCGCAGAGCCAGAGCGTCTCGCGCGGCAGCAAGGTGAAGCTGACGGTGAAGTCAGAGAGGAGCGGCGCTGCGACTTACCAGTGGTTCAGCGGCCGTGCGCCCCTCACGTTCCAGCCGTTGCCGAACTCGAACTCGGCAGAATACGAGACGCCCGCGATCAATGAACTGCAGCAGTACTGGGTCAGGATCACGAACGCGTGCGGCAGTGCCGACAGCGCGACGGC
>JBKJVD010000247.1:0-9676 GCA_046590585.1 Thermoanaerobaculia bacterium
CGAACATCAACGCATCAGTCGTGAGCGAGGTCGATAAGGCTTCCGAGGCCTGGGGCGTGAAGGTGCTCCGGTACGAGATCAAGAACATCAATCCGCCGAAGGATGTGCTGGCGGCGATGGAAAAGCAGATGCGGGCCGAACGTGAGAAGCGGGCCGTGATCCTCACCTCAGAGGGCCATCGCGACGCGTCGATCAATACTGCCGAGGGCGACAAGCAGCAGACCATCAAGGCCTCGGAGGCGAAGCGACAGCAGGCCATCAACGAGGCTGAGGGCCAGGCCGCCGCAATCCTCTCGGTGGCGCACGCGACGGCTGAAGGCATCCGGCAGATCGCCGAAACGATCCGGCTTCCGGGCGGGCACGAGGCGATGCAACTGCGGCTCGCGGAGCAGTACATCACCGAGTTCGGGAAGATGGCAAAAGCGGGGACATCGCTCGTCGTTCCAGCGAACCTCGCGGACGTCAGTTCGATGTTGGCAATGGCGACGAATGCAATCAAGGCGCCGACGCCGGGTCGAAGCTGAATCGGGCCCGCAGTTGCGTCACTGTCCGCAGTTCGTGCTTGCATCATTCCAACGTCTCGTACCCACTGCATGTAAAATTCAGTCCTTAATGTCGGGTTCGAAGCCACGCCGTCTGCCAACGCGTTTCCTGATCGTCTGCCTCGTGTCACTTTTGACGGTGGCAGCGCTGGAGGCTGCCCAGGAGCGTGCCTTCCGGCTGCTCACCACGTACAGCACTGCCGATCACAATGCCGGGTCGCAGAATTTCTGCGTGACGGAGAGCGCGAAGGGCGTGATGTACATCGGGAACCTGGCGGGGGTGCTCGAGTATGACGGCGCCTGGTGGAGGCTCATCCGGATCGGCGACGAACTTCCCGGCGTGGCCCTCTCCCCCTTGCCAGATGGGCGGGTCGCAGTCGGATCGATGGATGATTTCGGATTTCTCGCGCCCGATGCATCGGGGTTGACCACCTATACGTCGTTGCGGAAACGGTTACCCGTGAAGGAGGGCGGCATCGGACGGGTTAATCAGATTCACCAGACTGCCGCGGGAGTGGTGTTTGCGTCGCACGAAGCGCTCATTCTCTGGAACGGGAAAGAGTTACGTCTGCTGGCGTCTCTGCCGAAAGATACCGGGCGAAGTTTCCTCGTGGACGGGGTTGTCTGGGTCCGCATGCCGGACGGAATGCAGCGGCTGGTGGGAGGGAGGCTCGAGCCGGTAGCGGGAGGAGCCATCTTCAAGGAGTCCAAGCCAAGCCTGATTCTTCCAGCGACGGGTGGCCGGCAACTCGTGGTGATCCGGCAGAAGGGTCTTTTTCTCTTCGACGGATCGAAGCTCGAACCGTTCGCACCCGAAGCGTCGGCCCGTATCCTGCCCGATTCGATCGTCTCCGGTCACCGGCTCGCCGACGGCCGTGCCGTGATCGTGACTCGCCGCGGCGGGGTCATCGTGGTTCGGGCCAGCGGTGAGATTGATGAGGTCATCGACCAGTCGGTGGGTCTTCCTGAATTCGATCTCTCTGGATCGTACGTCGCGGGGGACGGCTCGCTGCTCCTGGCTGGCGAGAATGGCGTGACCCGCATCGAGATCTCTTCGACGCTTTCCGTGATTGACTCGCGCGGAGGGATGCGCGGTGGCGCCCAGGCAGCGCTCAGGCACCGCGGTGTGCTTTATGTGGGGACAACCGGCGGCTTCTATTCAGTCAACTCCGCTACGCCATCGTCCGTGGTTGCAAGTTCTCCACAGGTGGTGAAGCGAATCGGGGGGGAGACGGTCACTTCGTGCTGGTCGCTCGCTGCTGCGGGCGACGACCTGCTCGTCGGCACGGGACATGGCATCGCGGTGCTCAAACCCGACGGAACACTGATCCTGATTGACGGCACGAGCGAGGAGGTGGCGTACGGCTTCCGTCAGTCTCTCCGCGATCCCTCAATTTACTATGTCGGCGCGGGCGAGGGCCTCGGCGTGCTGCGCCGCGAGGGATCGATCTGGAAATGGGAAGGTCGTGTTCCGGGCCTTTCGGCCACCGTCCGCAACATCGTCGAAGAAAAAGATGGTCGTCTCTGGCTGGGCACTACCTACCACGGTGCGGTTCGCGGCAAGGTCCTGTCGAAGCCGGGTGAGAAGGTGACGATCGAGTTCACGCTGTCGAGTGACGATGAGGTCAGCGCCTTCCAGGTCGCAGGACGGACGGTGTTCACTTCGAGTGGCCCGAACATCCTGCAATACGACGAGGCCAGCAGGCGCCTCGTGCCTGATCCGATTCTCGGGCGCATCGGCAATGGGTCGGTTCCATTCGTCATCGTCGAGGACCCGCGCGGCAACGTCTGGATCAATACGCAACCGGTGGGCGTCGCCCTTCGCAGGCCCAACGGCGAATTCACGTTCGATGACCGGTCGCTGATCGACATGCCGGGTCGTGACGTGCAGCTGATTTACGCTGATGAGAACGATGTCGTCTGGTTCGGAAGCGAGAAGGGACTCGTTCGCTACGACCCGCGATCCCGGCGCGCGCAGTCGCCTCCACGAACGCCGCTGATCCGCCAGGTGACCGTCGGGGGAAAGGCGGTTCGCGCCGGAACGGGAGACGTCAGCATTCCCCATGGATCGGGCCGAATCCGTTTCGAAGTGTCGCCGGTTTCCTACGAGCCGAATCTGATGTATCAGTACCGGCTCGATCCCAACGACAGCGGCTGGTCTGCCTGGACAATCGAGCCGTTCACGGAGTTCACGAACCTCTGGGAAGGTGACTACAGGCTGGAGCTGCGCACGCGGGACGTCCGCAACATGGTCAGTGCGCCGCAGAGCTGGGCTTTCACGATCCGGCCCCCGTGGTTTCGCACGAGCTGGGCCTATGCCCTCTGGTTGGCGATGCTGGTGCTGCTGGTGGCACTGGTCTCCATGATTCGCAACCGCCAGTTGCGACTCAGGGCGAACGACCTCGAAGAGCGTGTGGCCGCGCAGACCCGGGAGTTGATCGAGAAAAACCAGGCACTCGAGCACGCGAACGTGCGACTCGAACAGCTTTCGTTCGACGATCCCCTGACCGGAATCCCGAACCGGAGGCATTTCGATGAGACGCTACGCACCGAGTGGAACCGGGCCTGGCGCTCGGGAACGACTCTCGCGTTCATCCTGATGGACATCGACCAGTTCAAGGAACTCAACGACACTCGAGGACACCAGGCAGGAGACGAATGCCTGCGACGGATCGGTACGTTTCTCGAGAAGAGCCTCCGGCGCAGCGGCGATTTCGCGGCGCGCTACGGCGGCGAAGAATTCGCGCTGGTCCTTCCGAATACGGAACTGGACCGGGCGACGAGATTCGCTGAGCAACTGCGTGCGGGCATCGAGGCAATGGCCATGCCGAATTCCGGATCGCCATCCCGCGTGCTGACATCGAGTTTCGGCATCGCCACGATCATTCCGCACGAGGCTGTCACACCCGAGGATCTGATCGTCGCGGCCGATCGCGCGCTCTATCGAGCAAAAGCCGCGGGTCGCAACTGTGTTGCCCTGGCCGACGCGGTCGGAGAGACTACGACCTGACCCCCGGGCAACCCCAGTCACTTCTTCTTGGCTTTCTTGACCTTCTTCTTCAGGTCGGTGGACGCGCCCACCGCGATGGTGGCCAGTTGTGCGACCGCTGACTTCCCGATCTGCTTGGCGCTCTTCTTCTTCGCGCTCTTCTTCCTCGCGATGGCAGAAATTGCGGCGGCGGTCGCGGTGACGGCCCCGACCAGGAGTTCGACGGCATGCTGCTTCTCTTCGCCATCCATCTTCTGCCACTTGCGCGCGAGCTTGGCGGCCGCTCCACCGAACAACTCGTTCGCTCCTTCGAATCGCTCGCTCAGGTCGTCGATGACGCTCATCCCTACGGCGTGAATCTGTTTTTCAAACGGTGGCATCAGTAGTTCTCCTATGCGTTTCCTGACGGTTCCCTCCCAAGAAACGCGCCACCCATCGACCGGCGGGTCCAGGGGCAGTTGGGCGGGCCGCCCGCGCCTGCCGGCCCCTCCCATCCGGTCGCGTTCGTCAAACGTAGCTTAGATACGGAAGGGACCGCAGTACTGGAATTTGACTCTGGCTACATTCCAGCTGCATCATACGAATCGTCCATTTCGTTCAAGGAGCTGAATGACCACGGTAGCCATCATCGGGACAGGAATTGCCGGACTCGGTTGCGGCTATCTCCTTGCCTCGCGCTTCGACGTGACGCTGTTCGACCGCAACGACTACGCCGGCGGCCACACAAATACCGTCACCATCGATGAAGAAGGAACGCCCGTCCCGATCGACACGGGATTCATGGTCTTCAACGAAGTCACCTATCCGAACCTCACGCGCCTCTTCCAGCAACTCGAGGTCGGGATCAAGCCGGCGCCGATGTCGTTCGGGGTACAGCACCTTCCCTCGGGGATCGAGTATTGCGGCAGCAGCGTCGGGCAGTTGTTCGCGCGCCGCCGGAACGTGCTGAACGTTCGCTACCTCACTGCGCTCTATCAGGTCGACCGCTTCAACCGCCAGGCCCGCGAGGCGCTGGCCTCGAACCGGTACGACGCCATGACGCTCGAGCAATACGCCGCCGAGCGTGGTTACGGCGAAGACTTCCTCGAGTTGTACCTGTTGCCGATCTGTTCCGCGGTCTGGTCGACGCCGTTTCGCGACGTGAGGGCGTTTCCCGCGATGACCCTGATTCGATTCTTCGACAATCATGGCCTCCTCGGTGGCTTGAAAGGCCACCATCCCTGGCTCACCGTCGATGGCGGGGCGAAGAGCTACGTGAAGCGCATGACGCACGAGTTTCGCGATCGCATCGCCCTCGGCAATGCTGCCGTTCGGGTCACGCGCGGGTCAAACGGCGTCAAGGTTCGTCTGGCCGACAGCACCGAACGCGTTTTCGACAAGGTGATCTTCGCATGTCATGCGGACGAAGCCCTGGCTCTGCTCGGTGACGCCACGACGCAGGAGCAGGCGCTCCTTGGCGCGTTCCGTTACCAGAAGAACGTCGCCACGCTGCATACCGACGTCGCACCGATGCCGCGCAGCCGGCGCGCGTGGGCCTCATGGAACTATCGGATCGACCGTGCGGCCGGTGGCGAGGCGCGGGCTACGACGATCTACTGGATGAACTCCCTCCAGAACGTGTCGGATCGTCGCGATTACTTCGTCTCGATCGATGATCCGGGACTGATCGACCCTTCCCGGATTCTGAAGACGATCGATTATCACCACCCCGTGTTCACCCGGGAGGCCACGCGGATTCAGGAAGAGTTGCCTGGACTCAACCGGATCAGTTCCGGCCAGCAGACGTATTTCTGTGGATCGTACTTTCGCTATGGGTTTCACGAAGACGCGTTCACTTCCGCGATCGAGGCAGCACGCGCGATCAGCGCGAACGACGACGTCTGGAGCGTGGCCGCATGAACTCGGCGCTCTACGAATGCACGGTCTCGCACGAGCGACTCTCGCCGAAGCGCCACGCATTCTCCTACCGGCTCTTTTCCTTCGCGCTCGACCTCGACGAGGTCGATGCCGTGGCGGCGCGGATTCCCTGGTTTTCGCATAACCAGCGCAATCTCTATGCGTTCTTCGACGCTGACCATGTCGATTGCGGACGGGCCTCCGCGCGCGAGAACGTCATCGAACTCCTGAGGCAGCACGGAGTCGGCGAGCCATCGGGGCGGATCACACTCGTCACGAATGTGCGCATCGCCGGCTACGTGTTCAATCCTGTCTCTTTTTTCTTCGTGGACGACGTGCATGGCCAGCCGCTCGCCGCGGTGGCCGAGGTCAATAACACGTTCGGCGAGACCAAGCCGTTCGTGATGACGAGAGAGAGGTTGTTGTCAGGACGCTTTCACATGCGCGTGCCGAAGGAGTTCTACATCTCGCCCTTCGTGGCGCTCGATGCGGAGTTGCATCTACGGCTCGCTCCTCCGCGAGAGCGGGTCGGGTTCGTCATCGACACGTATGAACATGGCGAGAAGGTGCTGCACGCCACGATGCGCGGCGTCCGGCACGAACTCTCGGCCGGACGTCTGGCCTGGTTCACATTCCGTTACCCGCTGATGACGGCCGGGATCATCGCCGCGATTCACTGGCAGGCGCTGCGCCTTTTCCTCAAGCGGGTTCACTTCTACAAGAAGAGTGAACACCCCGAACTGCAGACGGGGATTCACCATCCACCCGGCCCGGAAAATCTCCTCCCTTTCCAGAAGACCGGCCAGAGGAAACGTGCATGAGCAGTCTCGGTGAAATGAATGGAACGTTCGCCTCGGAGGCCAGCGGCCGCGGCGGACTTTACCGTCGTGCGGTCATTGCGGCGCTTCGGCCGATGAAGCACGGCGTCCTGCGGATGATTCTTCCAGACGGCAGCGAGATGACGATCGGAAGCGGCAGCAACCCAGCCCGGGCGGCACACGGACTTCACGCAACGATGCGCGTGAAGGATGAACAGTTCTTCAAGCGATGCTTCTACTTTGGTGACATCGGCCTTGCCGAGTCGTTCATGGCGGGGGAGTGGGAAAGCGACGAACTCGATGAAGTGATCGCGTGGTTCATCCTGAATCACGAGCGATCGCAATCACAGTCTGGCTCGCGCATTGGTCAGCGGATCCTTGGCTGGCTGGGTTGGGCCAATCAACTCGGGCACCGGCTTCGTGCGAATGACATGGCGAACAGCCGGAAGAACATCGCAGCTCACTATGACCTGAGCAACGAGTTCTTCGCGACGTTTCTCGATCCATCCATGACGTACTCCTCCGGCCTGTTCCGTACCGGAGAAGAGTCGCTGGCCGAGGCCCAGGAGGCGAAGTACGAGCGAATCTGCCGCATGCTGGAGTTGAAGCCGGGGATGCGTCTGCTGGAGATCGGCGGAGGATGGGGCGCGTTCAGCCGGATGGCTGCGGAGAAGTTCGGCTGTCACGTGACCACCCTGACGATCTCGGAGCGCCAGTACGAATGGGCCGGAGCGTTGCGATCGCAGCACGGTCTCGAAACCGCCATCGACCTGCGACTACTCGACTATCGCCGCATGACTGGGCAGTTCGATCGCATCGTGTCGATCGAGATGCTGGAAGCGGTCGGCCACGAATACTTCGATACCTTCTTCGCGAAATGCGAGGAACTGCTTGCGCCGAATGGCGTCGTTGCGCTGCAGGTGATTACAGCGCCCGAGACGCGCTACGAAGCGATGCGCAAGGGCGTCGACTTCATCCAGAAGCACATCTTTCCCGGTGGGCATATCCCGTCGGTTGGCGCGTTGCTGGAGTCGGTCTATCGAAGCACGCCCTTCACGCTCCACGACCTCCACGACTTCGGCGACTCTTACGCGAAGACGTTGCGAATGTGGTCGGATGAGTTCGAATCGCAGCGGGAACGGGTCCGTTCGCTCGGCTTCGACGAAGTCTTCCTCCGCAAATGGCGCTACTACATGATGTACTGCGAGGCTGGCTTTCAGATGAGGCACATCTCGGTCGTGCAGATGACCCTGACTCGTCCGAACAATCACTCGCTCTCAGCCGTTGGAGGATGCGCATGACACTGCTCGAGTTTCTGCAACGACTGCTGAAGCCGAAGCCGGAACTGATTCCGGTGCGGGTGCGTCCGCAGGCTCCATCAGGCAATTCCTCGGGCCGGCGTGATTCCCGGCGGCGGCCATGAAGACGACGCTCCGCGTTCTGTTCGGCGCCATCCTCGCGTTCATGCTCGTGACGACGACGTGGGCCAGCCTGCAGCAGAATCTCTTCGAGGGCGGTGCGCAGATGCTCGCATCTCCCTGGGGATGGATGACGCTGTTCGATGCCTACCTCGGCTTCATCACGTTCTATGTCTGGGTGGCTTACAAGGAGCGATCGACGGCAGCGCGCGCTCTCTGGTTCGTCGCAATCATGCTGCTCGGCAACATCGCGATGGCGTTCTACGTTCTGCTCGAGCTAGCCGCGCTCCCTTCGGATGGCACGATGCGCGACCTGCTCGTAGGGAGGGCGGCGTGAAGGCGGTGTTCCAGCGAGTCACCGCGCCGATCGCAGCCCAGCTCCGCCAGGGCATCAGTGCCGAGAAGATCGCGCTGACGATTGCGATCGGTGCCGCGCTAGGCGTGTTTCCGCTGCTCGGCACGACGACCGCGCTATGTCTCATCGCGGGGGCGGCGCTGCGGCTGAATCAGCCGGTCATTCAGGCAGTGAACTATCTGATGTACCCGATGCAATTGCTGCTGATCCTGGTTTTCGTGCGTCTTGGTGAACGGATCGTGAGCGCCAGGCCGGTATCGTTCTCCATTCCGGAACTGACTCGTCGATTCGCCGAGGACCCGCTTGGGTTTCTGGCGCGGTTCGGCATGACCGGCCTGCACGGGATTCTCGGGTGGATGATCGTGGCAATTCCTACGGCCTTTCTACTTCGTCTTGCCCTGCTGCCGGCACTCCGCCGCGTTCCCCTGCGTGGAGGCGACGCGTGTTGAGCGGTGTTCTGACCCTCCTTGGCGCAGCAATGGTCCTCGCCTTCGTGGTGATGACGATCGTCTGGATCGCGAGCGTCCGCCTGACCAACGCCGGCATCGTCGACATCGCGTGGTCCGCCAATTTCGGGTTGATCGCTGCGCTCTACGCGGTCGCGGCTCACGGCCACCCGGTGCGGCGTTCCGTGGCCGCCGGAATGATGATCGTCTGGAGTGCGCGTCTCGCCTTTCACCTCGGGCGCCGGGTGCTTGGCCACATCGAAATCGAGGATGGGCGTTACGCGAAGCTGCGCGAGGATTGGGGGGCGAGTGCGAATCGAAGGATGTTCGCGTTCTTTCAATTCCAGGGAGTGACGAACGTCGTGCTCTCATTGCCGGTCCTGATCGCGTGCATGAATCCACGGCCGGGACTTGCGGCCATCGAGATTGCAGGTGTGATCGTGTGGCTGATCGCCGTGTTCGGTGAAAGTACCGCTGACGCCCAACTCAGAAAATTCAGGTCTCGTCCAGAGAATCACGGTCACGTTTGCACAGACGGTCTCTGGCGGTACTCCCGTCACCCGAACTACTTCTTCGAGTGGCTCGTCTGGATCGGATACTTTCTCTTCGCGCTCGGGAGTCCGTACGGATGGATCTCGTTCTACTGCCCGCTTCTCATGCTCTGGTTTCTCTACAAGGTCACGGGCATTCCAGCCACCGAAGAGCATTCGGTGAAGTCGAAGGGGGAGGAGTACCGGCGTTACCAGCGCACGACAAGCGCATTCGTTCCATGGTTTCCGAAGAAAGATCGTGAGGGAGCGTCATGAACGTCGATCGTCTGCTGGCGTCAGGCGTCGTGCCTGACTTTCTCATCCGCTTCGGAATCCGGCGCACGATTGCGACGCGTATCGCCGAGCAACCGCCAGGCCCGGTGGAGAGAGGGGAGCGTCTCGCCAGCCATGTGCAGATGCTTCGCGACAGTCCCATCGCGGTTCACACGAACGATGCGAACCAGCAGCACTATGAAGTGCCGACGGACTTCTTCCGACTGGTCCTCGGCAAGCATCTCAAGTACAGCTGCTCCTGGTGGCCCGAGGGCGTTCTGACGCTCGACGGAGCAGAGGAGGCGATGCTGCGCCTGACCTGCGAACGGGCTCAACTGGCTGACGGCCAGGAGGTGCTGGAACTGGGTTGTGGGTGGGGATCGCTTTCGCTTTTCATGGCGGCGCGCTA
>JBKJVD010000187.1:0-3384 GCA_046590585.1 Thermoanaerobaculia bacterium
CCACTAGCTGTCCCTTCCTTCCAGCCCGAGTTCGCGAGCCTTGATCGACAGCGCGCGGACAGAAATACCGAGTGCCTCCGCGGCATCCGCGCGACTGGCACCGGCTCGCAGCGCGTCGGCGATCTTGGCGCGTTCGACCACGCGTAACAGGCGGCTCGCGGCCTGGTCGAGTGTCCCGGACAGGTCGACCACCTCGCGGAGAACATCTTCCGTCGACCGCGCCGTTCCGAGTGAAAAGTCGCGCGCGGCGATGCGATCCGAATCCGACAGGATCGCGGCCCGCTCGATGCAGTTCTCCAGTTCCCGGATGTTACCCGGCCAGTCATAACCCTGCAGCGCTTCGAGAGCCTCTGCAGAAAAACTGAGCGACGGCTTGCCGAACTCGCGCGCGAACTTTCGAAGGAAGTGCTCCGCGAGACGCGGGATGTCGTCGCGACGGACCCGGAGAGGCGGCACGGTCACCGGGAACACGTTGATGCGGAAGTAAAGGTCTTCGCGGAACGTACCCCTCCGCACTTCCGCAGCCAGATCGCGGTTCGTCGCGCAGATCACCCGCACGTCGACATCGAGCGTGGCTGCGCCACCAATCCGCTCGAACCGGCGCTCCTGGACCACTCGAAGAATCTTCGCCTGCACGGCCGGACTCAATTCTCCGATCTCGTCGAGGAAGATCGTTCCACCGTCGGCCAGTTCGAACTTTCCAAGTTGCCTTCCGACGGCTCCGGTGAAGGCACCCTTCTCGTGTCCGAACAACTCGTTTTCGATCAGAGTCTCGGGAATGGCGGCACAGTTGATGGCTACGAAAGCGCGGGCCCGCCGTTTGGAGAGCTGGTGGAGCGCCCTCGCAAACAGTTCCTTCCCCGTCCCGGACTCGCCCTGCAGCAGGACTGTCGTGTCGGTGGGTGCCACCTTCTGAATGGCCTGCGAGACTTCGACGATCCGCGCCGATTCGCCGATGATTTCGGGCAACGCATAGCGGTCCCTGAACTCCTGCTTGAGCAGCAGATTCTCGATCTTCAGCTCACGATGCTCACGACAACGTTTCAACAACAGCACGAGATAGTCGACGTCGATCGGCTTCTGCACGAAGTCGTACGCGCCGAGTTTCATCGCCTCGACGGCATTCTCGATCGTGCCGAACGCGGTCATCACGATCACAGGACAGTCCGGATCCGACTCGCGAGCCTGACGCAGCACGGCGATTCCGTCGGCGCCCGGAAGTCGCAGGTCGGTGAGGACGACCATGTAGCGGCGTCCCGCAGCGAGCCAGCGCACGGCCTCGGAGCCGGTCGCCGCGACGTCGGCCTCGAGCCCTTCCGCTTCGACCGTCTCGCGCAGCATCTGCGCCAGCGATTCCTTGTCTTCAACGATGAGCAGGCGTTTCAAGTTCGACCTCAGCGTTCGTTCAGATTCCAAAGTACGAACGGATCTTCTCCAGCATCGACGTCTCCTGATCGTCACGGATCGAAGCCCGGAACGAATCGAGGCTGCTGCGACGCTCCACGACTTTCGCCGAGATCGAAGACGCCAGTTCTGGATGATCACGGAGAATCGG
Source organism: Thermoanaerobaculia bacterium (assembly GCA_046590585.1). Classification (GTDB taxonomy): domain Bacteria; phylum Acidobacteriota; class Thermoanaerobaculia; order Gp7-AA8; family Gp7-AA8; genus JBKJVD01. The sequence continues at coordinate 1,556 of JBKJVD010000187.1, forward strand.
CTCGAGCGCTTCCTTCCCGATCTCGATGAGCACCACGTCTGTGACTGCAACCGCGTACGCACTGCGCGACTGGCCGGTCAGGACCGACATCTCGCCGAAGAACATCCCCGCCTGAAGCGAAGCGACTTCTTTCAGCTCCCTCGACTCGCCGTCGGGAATCCGGATCGAGACGGTTCCTTCGTGGATCACGAACATGGAACGACCGTCGTCGCCGCGCCTGAGAATCGTCTCGCCGCGAGGGTAGAAATGCACGTGGGAGGAACCGGCCATCGATTGGTGGGCGCCATCGGAGAGCGGCGTGAAGATCTCCACCGCATCCAAACGGGCGAGTATCTGTTCACTGGACAGTTGATGATCTTTCCGGACGGGCGGGCGGTAAGGCTGCACCGAGCGGATCGGATAAGGGATCGCCAACCCGTTGCGATGCATTGCATACCAGACAGCGCGCCGGATGTCCGAGTCGATCGTATCCCTGCGGGAGTAATCACGCGTCCAGTATTTGATCTCGTACTGAACCGCGGATTCGCCGAACGCGCCGACCCGGGCCAGGCAGGGGATCTCGCGGGCCACGCCCTCGACATTCGCCGCGGCCCTCTGCAGCACGTCGATGGCCGCCGCCGGTGCCACGTGATAGTCCATCCCGACGATGACGATCCGGGCATTGAGATTTCCAAGGGGGAAAATCTCGAGTCGGTCGCGCGCCAGGATCGCATTGGGCAGCGTCACGATGTTGTTGGCGAACGTCCGGATCCTCGTGCCGCGCCAGCGGATCCCTTCGACCACTCCGATGTGATCGCCCGATCGGATCACGTCACCAATGACGAAGCTGCCGTCGAGATGGAGAGAGAGTCCCGCGAACAGGTTTCCAAGCGTGTCCTGCAATGCAAACCCGAGAACGACGGCAAGCAGACTGCCCGTGGCTAGAAAGCCGGTGAACGAGAATTTCTCGAAGATGACCGAGGCGGCCCAGATGAAAAAAACGATGTAGAGGACGATAGCGAAAATTTCGCGCAGTAGCTGGGGCGCCTGGACGTGGCGCCGGCGAGAGAAGGCGAAGTCGAAGACGAGCCAATCGATCAGCCGGACCAGGACCAGCACGGCCGGCACGACGGCGACGAAGAGCAACCCGCGATGATCCTTGCCGAAAAAAATCGACGACCGGATATCGCCGTATCCGCTGATCGTCAGCGCGTAGTTGTGAAACACCGCGTAGAGCGCGAACAAGGCTGCGCTCAGACCCAGTGGAAAGAAGATGCTGGATCGCCGTCGCGTCATCGCGCCCGCCTGCGCTCGCGGATCATTCCGAGCAGGTCGTGCAAGCCAAGAAGCAGGTGCACGACTCCGAAACCGGAGACGAACCCGCGCAGGAACGGGCTATCCGCCCACACGCTGAGTGCGGGCGTCGCGTGGAGCAGCGGATTCATTGCCCACGACTTCGTCCACGGGATGATGGTGAAGAACACACCCGCCTCGAGACAGTAAATCGCAAAAAAGATCGGAAGCGACATCGAAAAACGAATTGTAGTGGGGAACGAGGGTCAATCCATCGACTGAACTGCAAAGGCTCCCTTTCGGGAGCCTTTGCAAGGAGCCTTCGTGCGCTCGCTAATGGTCGCGGCTGATTTTTCCACCGTCGCTGCGGTTCGATTCACCCGACTGCTTCGGCGGCGCTGGTGCCGCCGCAGGAGCGGCGGCGCTCCCCGAGGAACTGGAGGGTTTGGACGACCCTCGATCGACCGAACCACCGCCGCGGCTGGAACCTGACGAAGGACGCGAGGAGCCCGTGCTTTCACGGTCGCCTGACGTCACGCGCGCCCCACCGATGCGAT
>JBKJVD010000014.1:0-20963 GCA_046590585.1 Thermoanaerobaculia bacterium
CGCGAGATGGGCGAGCAGATGCTCGACGATATGGACATCGAGCGCGAGCGAGGGATTACGATCAAGGCTCGGGCCGTCACAATCAATTACACGGCAAAAGACGGGGAGGTTTACACCTTCAACCTCATCGATACGCCAGGCCACGTCGATTTCACGTATGAAGTCAGCCGAAGCCTGGCCGCGTGTGAGGGCGCGATCCTCGTGGTCGACGCCACGCAGGGCGTCGAGGCGCAGACGCTGGCGAACAGCTACCTCGCCATTCAGAACAACCTCGACATCCTGACGGTAATTAACAAAGTCGATCTCCCTTCTGCCGAGCCGGAACGCGTTCGCGAGCAGATCGAGAATGTGATCGGACTCGACGCCTCCCAGGCGGTACTCGCCTCTGCAAAGTCGGGGATTGGAATCGACGAGATCCTGGCCAAGATCATCACTCACATCAAGCCGCCGGTCGGCGTGAAGGATGCGCCGCTGCGTGCCTTGCTCTTCGACTCCTGGTATGACTCGTATCGTGGGGTCATGTGTCTGGTGCGGATCATCGATGGAACGATGAAGCGCGGCACGCGCGTCCGCTTCATGTCGACCGATCGTGTCTACGAGATCACCGAGATGGGGATCTTCACGCCGAAGCCGAAGGCGATTGATTCGCTCGGCGTCGGCGAGGTGGGCTTCTTCGCGGCGAACGTGAAAGACATCGTGCAGGCGAAGATCGGCGACACGATCACCGAGGAACGGTCCCAGCCGGTCATGCTGCCCGGGTTCCAGGAAGTGAAGGCGATGGTGTTCGCAGGGATCTTTCCGATCAACACCGACGACTACGAAAATCTCCGCGACGCGGTGGCGAAGCTCAAACTCAACGACGCCTCGTTCAGCTTCGAACCGGAAAGTTCAATCGCGCTCGGATTCGGGTTCCGCTGCGGCTTTCTCGGCCTCCTGCACATGGAGATCATCCAGGAACGCCTCGAGCGCGAGTTCAATCTCGAACTCATCACCTCGGCGCCCGGCGCCCGCTACAAGGTCACGCTGACGGACGGCGACCTGATCGAAATCGAAAATCCGCAGAAGATGCCGGATCCTTCGACCATTGCCAGCATTGAGGAACCGTTCCTCGAAGTGACGATGCTCACCACCGACGAATACGTCGGGCCGATCCTGGCGCTCGCCATCGACCGGCGCGGGATCCAGAAGAAGCTGGAGTACGTCGGGACCAAGCGCGTGATGATCGTCTACGAGATGCCTCTCAACGAGGTGATTCTCGACTTCTTCGACAAGCTCAAGTCGATCTCGCGCGGCTACGCCTCGCTCGACTACCAGTTCATCGGGTACCGCGAGAGCGACCTCGTGAAGATGGACGTTTTGATCAACGGCGAGCCACTGGATGCCTTGTGCCTGATCGTGCACAAGGACAAGGCGTTTCCGCGCGGCAAGCTGCTGGTGGAAAAGATGCGGGAGTTCATTCCGCGGCAGATGTTCGAGGTGGCGATCCAGGCGGCGATCGGGAATCGGATCATCGCTCGCGAAACCGTGAAGGCGATGCGGAAGAACGTGCTGGCCAAGTGCTACGGCGGCGATATCTCCCGCAAGCGGAAGCTCCTCGAGAAGCAGAAAGAGGGGAAGAAGCGGATGAAGCGCGTCGGGAGAGTCGACATTCCTCAGGAAGCATTCCTGGCCGTCCTGAAGCTCGACTGATCCTCCTCCGGTCCCGTCATCGGAATTGAAGAACGTAACCGAACCCGCACGCCGGAAATCTCCCGAAGTGTTCCATCATGGTGGCGTGAACGAAAGCAGAGTTGTGCGCGAAGTGCAGCGGCTGGTCATCGCCGCATCCGTGGTCCTGATCGCAGTGGGATGCGCGACGCGGCCGGTGCGAATGGATGAGCCGCGACGCGTCGTCGGTACCGAGAACAACGTTCGCGTCGACGCGGAGATCCTGTTTGACGCAAACGGCGCAGCGGTGGCGATCAAGTACGACGTGACCAATGGGCGGACCGGGACGATTGCGGTGGCCGACATCCTGCCGGATACGTCGTTCGACCCCGAGGCGAGGATGGTGACCGTGAGCCTGGGATCCGAGGTTCCGGGCGCGAGGCTGCTGCCGAGGCTCGTGAGCGTGCCGCCGGGGCAGAAGCGATCGTTTACCGCAGGTGCCCAGGTGGCCCCCATCATCCGGCGGGATTCGTCCTTCAGTCCTCAGCCGGCGGCCCTGCGGCTCAAACTGAACTTCCTCGGCGACACCACGCCGTTCTCCATGCTGCTCGACATCCCGGAAAAAGCGGTCGCAGATCAGGAACTGGCCGACACGCTCTTTCCCCGCTGGGTGGAATTGAACGAGGTGGTCTACACGAACGCGGTGCCGTTCAACGTCCGCAGCACGACCTCACCCGTCGATCCCTCCGATGTATCCGCCCGGCGCCGTTGAGGGCTGATCGCGCCGGATGGAGAGGGTGACGCGGGCACAGGCGACTTTCGCCTGTGCCGGCGAAAGCCCGACTAGAAGCTCTTCACGGCCTCGTCCTCGTTGTCGTAGACCTCGAAGACGGTGATGAGCTGGGTGATGTGAAGAAGTTCGTTGAGCTTGGCGGGAAGGTGGAGCAGCTTGAGCTTTCCGCCGCGGTTGGTGGCGGTGGTGAAGGCGCCGACGAGTTCACCGATTCCGGAGGAGTCGATCGTCGTGACGCCGCTCATGTCGAGCAGGATGCTGTTGCTGCCGGCATTGATGGCATTGGCGATCACGTCGCGAAGCTGGGTGTCGCCCGCCCCGATGGTGATCTTGCCCTGCACGCTGATGATTTCGACTCCGTTGACGTTCCGGGATGTGGCTTTCATTGTCTTCTCCTATCGAACTGGCAGCGCGTTCGTCCGGCCCCCTGGCCGTCCTGACGCCACGCAGCTCTCATGCTTCTTTACTTGTGATTCCTATCGCCTTCGACAGGTTCTTCGTCATGACGAGTGACGTACCGCCACCCGGGTTGAACGCGTACTCGATGCGGTCCATGAAGGTGCGCATGTAGAAGATGCCCCGGCCGCTGGTCTTCATGAGGTTCTGCGGGTTGAGCGGGTCGCTCACGGCTTCGGGATTGAAGCCCTCGCCCTGATCCGTGACCCGGATCTCCAGTTCGGTGTCGCGCAGGTCGAAGATTGCAGTGACCTTCTTGCGGACGTCGAGCTTGTTCCCGTGTTTGATGGCATTGGCCACGGCTTCGCGAACAGCCATGCCGATCCAATGGGATCCGTCCTCGTCGACACCGGCATTCTCACAGAGATGCTCGGCTACGACCTGAACGAGTTCGATATTTTCGAACCGGCTGCTGATCGTGATTTCGATCCGCTCGCTCTCGCCACGTTCCATGCGTTGAACGTCGGGCATTCTACGGGATGCAAAGACAGGGTTACAAGGAAGGATTGACGGAATCGGGCGGGAGCCGCCCCCGTTGAAGTGCCGCGATGGTCAAGGCAGCCCGTTTCCTCCTCGTAATCTCCCTCACACTTTCGGCCTTTCGAGCCACTGCGGCCGACCCGCTGGTTCGGGAGATGCGTGAGGTGGAGCGAATCCGCCAGCAGAAGTTCGTCGCGCCGGTCACGAGCGAGACCATCTCCCGGGCCGAACTGCCTGCCCGTCTCCGCGGCCAGATCGAGAAGTCGCTCTCCTATTCGTTCGGGGAGTACGAGCAGATGCTGCGCGCGCTCCACCTGATCGACGAGCCGCCGGGCGACCTGATGAACTCGCTCCTTTCCCTGCTGCAGTCCCAGGTACTCGCCTACTACGACCCCGATACCGACCACTTCTTCTTCGTCTCCTCGGAGCCCTCCGGCCTCACCGCGGCGGTTCCGAAGGATCTCCTGCATGACTCGGTCGTCATGCATGAACTGGTTCACGCGCTTCAGGATCAAAGGGTCGACCTGTCGAAACTCGACCGCGATCTTCGCGACGACTGGGACGCAGCGCTTGCCCTCCATGCGGTGGTCGAGGGCGAGGCGACCCTGGTGATGATGGCCGTGATGATTGAAGACGCGGGCGCGACCCTCAATGACGTGGTGATGAACGAGGCCGTCCTGAACGCGGCGCTTGCCGGAGTCGCGTCGACTCCGATCGACCCTGCGGGAGCGCCTCGCTATTTCGTCGAGTCGCTGAAGTTTCCCTACATCGAGGGGCTGCGTTTCGTGGCGCACGCCTATCGCCGCGGAGGCTGGAAGGCGGTCGATCAGTTGCTCGTTGACCCGCCTCGCAGCACGCGCCAGATCCTCGAGCCGGAACTCTACGACTCGCGGAAGTCCGGTCCTGCTGCATTCGTTGCGTCCTGGCCGGCAGCTTCGTTTCCGGATGCACGTCTTGGCGAAGCCAACTGGTCGTTTCTGCTGGGAGGTCCGGTCGGAGGCTGGATCGACGATCGGGTGTCGATTCGACTCGACCGCCAGTGCCGGGCCACCGTGCTCGTGACCACGGCGTGGGATTCCGAGACGGCGGCAAGGAGTTTCGCTTCGCGCTACGAGGCGTTCCTCGAATCAAAATCTTCGGCGGCGACCGTGGAACGTCGCGCTACGTCGGTGGTCGCCGCATACGGTGTCGATGCAGCGGCGATCCGCAAGTTTCTGGATGCAGGAGTCAAACGATGAATGTCGATTACAAAACGCTCGAGGACGATCTGGTCGCAGGTACGTTCGTGCAGACCCTGCAGGCGGAACTGACCATTGGCTTCCGCCAGCTTCAAATCGATGGGGAGCGCCTTCCGCCGGCCTCGCACTACGCGGCTCAGATCGCGGAGATCGTCAACAGCGGAGCTAGCGAGCCTCTCTCCACGGAAATGAAGTTCAATCTCTATCAGGAGATTCTCCTGGCGTGCGAGGGTGCTCGCGCTGCGGTGCTGGGCGACGAAATCTGAGCCGGCCCCGGCGTCGATCCCGCGGAGTCGTGGCGCGGGGTAAGATCACGGCGTGAAACACAAACTCCGCTCGAGCTATCCGGCGCTGTCGTCCTTTGCGACGACAGGCGGTTGAGCCTGCAAGCTGGGTCAGGATGACCTGCATTCCGTGCTGTCCAATCTCCCCTCGAACGAAGGGGCTGGGGATCTCCTTGTCGGTCACGGAACCAGCGACGACGCTGCTGTGCTGCGGATCGAGGGCGATCTCGCGATCGTACAGACCGTCGACTTCTTCACGCCGATCGTCGACGATCCGTTTCTGTTCGGCGCGATCGCAGCGGTGAATTCGATCTCCGACATTTACGCGATGGGTGCCACTCCGGTTCTCGGCCTGGCCATCGCCGCCTTCCCGACGGGAAAGCTTCCGCTCGAAACGCTCGCCCGGATCCTGGAGGGAGGAGCCAGCAAGGCCGCCGAGGCTGGCTTTCCGATCGGGGGTGGTCACACCATCATCGATGACGTTCCCAAGTACGGTCTGACGGTCACCGGGACGGTTCACGTCGATCGCATCGTGCGGAATTCGACAGCGCACGCGGGTGACCTCCTGTTCCTCACCAAGCCGATCGGAAATGGGATTCTGGTCAGTGCCTGGCGGGGAACGAAGCCGCGGTCGCTTTTCCACCGCAAGAGTCCTCCCTCCCTCGATGAGGCAATCGAGTGGATGCTGCTGCTCAACCGCGACGCTGCGGCCGTGATGGTCGAGGCTGGCGCGAGTGCCGCGACCGACGTCACCGGCTACGGCCTCATCGGGCATCTGCTGGAGATCTGCCGCGGCTCTCAACTGGGAGCGGAAGTCAGCGCCGCGGCGGTTCCAGTTCTGGCCGGAGCCCGCGATTTTCTTCGGCGCGGCTTCCGACCGGCAGGCACGATGCGGAATGTCGAGACCTTCAGGAAGCACGTCCAATCGACGGTCGACGAGTCGGAATTCACTCTGCTCTGTGACGCTCAGACCTCCGGCGGCCTGCTCGTGGCGATCTCGCCGGAGAAAGCTTCAGGCTTCGAGGCCCGAATGCGCGAAGGCGGCCTGTTCTGTGCAAAGGTTGGAGTGTTGAACGACAACCGCGGACGCATCAGCGTGCTCCCGTGAAGAAGGAGAGACCATGCCGCACTGCCCCACCTGCAAGTCCGAGTTTCCTGCGGAGACCACCGAGTGCCCGACCGATCACGTCGCCCTCGTGGACGAGTTGCCCTACCAGACCATCGCCTCGGATGACGGCACCACCTGGGTCGAGATCGCCAGTTGCGGCGCCGAAGATGAAGCGAACCTGATGCGCGGATTTCTCGACGCGGAAGGCATCCCGGCGCAGATTGAAAACGTGAAGTTTTCGATGGAGCCGATCAACTTCGGAACGATGGGCGACATCCGGGTCTACGTCTCTGCCACCGATCAGGCGCGCGCCATGGAACTGCTGAATGAGCGGAATGTCGCTTACGACAAGCTCGACGACAATTCTGAAACAGTCGTGACCGATGACGGTCCGGCTGCCATTGACGAGCTGGCCGAGACCGAGACGGAAGGATGAGCGAGCAGGACCCGCCGCTGTCCGGGCAACCCACCCGAGAGGATGACGACGCTGCCGTGCAGCAGGTCATGCCTCGCTGGGTCCCTGTCCTCATCGGAGTCGTTCTCGTTGCGATGGCGATTGTGGCGGTCTACACCGGTCTGAAATACCGCGGTAATACGCTGACCGCGCCAGCGCGAGAGGCGAAGAAAGCTCCGGTCGTCGTGCCGGGGTCGGGTTCGCCGGGAGAACCACAGCCTGGAGCTTCGCTGATGTTTCCTGGCGGGGAACGTGGCGAAAACGTGCCCGCCGCGGGCGAACCGGTGACCGGCAACGCGCGAGCGGTAGTGACGGGATCAACGGCAGGTGTCGACGCAGTCGTGAGGATCTGGGCGCGGCGAGGCATGCAGCTCTCGATCGAACCACCCGACGCTCTGGTCTCGGTGAACAACATGCCTCTCGGCCAGGCCTCGCAGTTCGATACCGAAGACGAGATCTATGACTTCGCTGCAGCTGGAAGTTATACGGTGCGCGTCTCCGCACCCGGCTACGCGGACCGCACATTCATCGTCACGGCATCCGGGGACGCAAAGGACGAGGTAGCCCTGATCAAGGTAAAGCTGGTTGCCAGTCGATAATCCGGTGGGGCGTCTCGCACCCGGAGGTCGAATCTCCCTCTGAGTTGCAGACCTGGTGATCTACGCGGGAACGAACTGCAGAAGTCGATGCGCGAAACGACCCATGCCATCGCCGGCCGAGCATGAAAGGCAGGATCTGTGTGCCATCGCTTCGCGTGCGGGCACCACCGTCGCAGCGAGATCGAACGCATCGCCACACCCGGTGGCTCGTGGGCGTCTCGCCCGCGCGGAGGGCTGTAACGCGTTTGATCCGACTCCACGAACCGCATCGCCTCACGAATTGGCAACATCGCCCCGTGCACCCTCGTACGCGCGGGCGAGACGCCTGGCGAGACGCCCACGAGCCATCGCTTCGCGTGCGAGCATCACCCTTGCGACGGCTTCATCCTCGGATCAATGCGTTACCGGCGCGGGGTGGGGCTTCTTCGCCTCGGTGATGATCTTTTCCTGCAGGTTCCTGGGAACCTCTTCGTAGTGGGAGTACTCCATGTGGAAACTGCCGCGTCCCTGCGTGATCGAGCGGAGAGTCGAGCCGTAGGTGAGCATCTCCGCCATCGGGACGCGAGCCTTGACCTTCTGCATGTCCTCTTCGGCATCCACGCCTTCCACGCGACCGCGCCGCGAGTTCAGGTCGCCCATGAGGTCACCGATGTACTCGGACGGGGCACTGACGTCGACGTGCATGATCGGCTCGAGAAGCGTGGCGCGACCTTGTTCCATGGCGTGCTGGAATGCCATGGAACCTGCGATCTTGAACGCCATTTCGGATGAATCGACGTCGTGGTACTGCCCGTCCTTGAGCCGGACGCGAAAGTCGACGACCGGGAATCCAGCCAGGTATCCCTTCAGGCGTGCGTCCTGGATGCCCTTCTCGACTGCCGGAATGTACTGGCGAGGGATCGAACCGCCGAAAATTTCGTCGACGAACTCGAACTCCGTGCCGCGTGAGAGTGGTTCCATCGTGATCTTGCAGTCGGCGAACTGGCCGTGGCCTCCCGACTGCTTCTTGTGGCGTCCATGCGCCTCGACGGATCGGGTGATGGTCTCGCGGTAGGGAACCTTGGGTGGGTGGAGGACGACGTCGACGCCGTACTTCTTCCTGAGCTTTCCGACCACGATCTCGACATGCAGCTGACCCTGTCCGCCAATCAGGAACTCCTTGGTCAGTTCATCGCGCTCGAAGCGGATGGACGGATCTTCTTCGATGACTCGCGCCAGCGCTCCGCCCAGCTTGTCTTCATCGCCGCGTGCCTTTGCCTCGATGGCGAACGCGATTGCCGATTCCGGATACGCAACGTGTGGGAGCAGGAGCGGATGATCCTTCGCCGTGAGGGAGTCGCCCGTTGCAGTGTCCTTGAGCTTCGCCACCGCTCCGATGTCTCCGGCCCGCAGTTCAGTGACGGCCAGTTGCTGCTTGCCCTGAAGCAACTGCAGCTTGCCGAGCCGCTCTTCGTGATCGCGTGACGCATTCCAATACGGAGTATCGGAGTGGAACGTTCCGCTGTAGACCCGGAACAGCGAGACCCTGCCGGAGAACGGATCGGAAAATGTCTTGAATACGAGCGCGGAAGGGAACGCCTCGGGGCGGCGGTCGAAGGTGAGCGGATTGCCCTTCTTGTCGGTGCCCTCGATGGTTCCGATCTCTTCGGGCGAAGGAAGGAGCGAGACGAACGCATCGAGCACCGCGTGACCGCCGATGTTGTGAGAGGACGACGCGATGAGGACGGGATAGATCTGGTTGTGGGCCACTTCTCTCCGCATGCCGTCGAGCAGTTCTTCCTGGGAAAGACCTCCCTGATCGAAGAAGCGCTCCATGAGCGTGTCGTCGCCTTCAGCGACCTTCTCGATCAGTTTCTCGCGCCATTCGGCTGCCTGCTCCGCGAACTCTGCGGGGATTTCGCTCGTCTCGAACCGGCCCGAGCCATCGGCCGCGTACTTCCAGGCTTTCATGGAGACCAGATCGATGGTGCCGTGAAAGTCCTTCTCTTCCCCGAGCGGGATCTGGATCGGGACGATGTTCTTGCCGAACTTTTTCTGGAGGGAGTCGAGCGTGCGCTGAAAGGAGGCCCGCTCGCGATCCATCTTGTTCACGATGATGAGTCGGGGAAGGTGATACTCCTCGGAGATCTTCCACATCTTCTCGGTGGAGACTTCGACTCCCGTGACGCCGCTGACCACGATGGCTGCGGAGTCGGCCACCCGCAGCGCGCTCCGCGCTTCCATCATGAAGATTCCGAAGCCGGGCGTGTCGATCAGGTTGATCTTGGTGTCCTTCCATTCCACATAGGCGAGCGCGGCGGAGATGGAGTGCCGCCGTTCGATTTCGTCGTGGTCGAAGTCGGTCGTGGTCGTCCCGTCCTCGACACGCCCGAAGCGCGTGGTGGCTCCGGCGTTGAACTGCAGTTGTGACACGAGCGTGGTCTTGCCCGTGTCGTTATGCCCCACGACTGCGACGTTCCGGATCTCGGCACCTGAGTACACTTTCATAAGCCAGACCTCGTGCTCATCGAATTCACGAGCCGGTATAGATCATAATTTAAAACGCCCGTGCGGGTAGCCGCAGTAGGGCCTGCTGCAGGCCGGAGTAACGGACGGGGTGAGGTTCGCGTATATTCAGGCGCCCTGTCTGAATACCGCCGTTACAATCGCCGGAGAGATCTGAACTTTTGAAACTCGGTCGCTACGAAGTCGTTCGCGAGCTCGGAAAGGGAGCCATGGGGATCGTCTATCTGGCGAAAGATCCCCTCATTGGCCGCCTCGTGGCGCTCAAGACCATTCGCGTTTCGATGAACGTCGAGGAAGACGAGGCGGTCGAGTTCCAGCAGCGTTTCATCCGGGAAGCCCAGGCAGCAGGCATCCTCAATCATCCCTCAATCGTGACCGTTCACGACATCGGCACGGACGAAACCGGCACTTCATTCATCGCCATGGAGTATGTGGAGGGACAGAACCTGAAGGAGATTCTGTCCCAGGGTCGCGCACTGTCGTTCGACCAGATCAATGACCTGATCGCTCAGGTCGCCGATGCGCTCGATTTCGCGCATGCAAAAGGGATCGTGCATCGTGACGTCAAGCCAGCCAACGTGATCATGGTGGAAGGCAATCGCGCGAAGATCACGGACTTCGGGATTGCCAAGATCGCCTCGAGCCAGGCGAACCTGACGACGACCGGGCAGTTCCTGGGCACCCCGAACTACATGGCCCCCGAGCAGATCAAGGGGATGCCGGTCGATGGACGGAGCGATCTTTTTTCGCTCGGCATCTGCCTGTACGAATGCCTGACCCGCCGCAAGCCATTCGGAGGAGACTCGCTGACGACGATCTCCTACAAGATCGTTCACGAGCCTTTCGTGCCATTGCGCGAAGTCAACCCGCAGATTCCCGACGGTTACGATGAAGTTGTGGAGCGCTCCCTGGCGAAGGATCCGGTCAAGCGGTATCAGCGGGGGCGCGATTTCGCTCTGGCGCTCCGCGCCGTCGCCCGCGGCGAGAAGCCGGTCCATAACGAGCCGGTACTGGCCGACGAGACCCTCGTGACCCGTCATCTCGACCGGGTGCCGACGCTGCAGGTGCCATTCCCCGAAGCGACCGGCGAAGCGGCCGTGCCGTTGACGACGCAGGCGGCCAAAGTCGCCGCTACGGCGCCCGCGGTGGTGGCTTCTCCGCCTGAGGCGGCTGCGAAGTCCCCGAAAGCAAAGAAGCCTTCCGTCCCTCCCGCAGAGAGGTTCAGGACCACGCTGACGAATGTGCGGACCGCTCCTCTCTGGAAGCGCCCGGTCCATCCGGCCCTGTTTTTCGGCATCGTCGCGATCTTCGTGGCCGGCCTGGCCGCGGCGATGTTCGGAATCCGGAACGATTTCGCGACTGTCCCCGCCATCGACCGGTCCATTGAAGTGAGACGGGCGCGCGAACGTCAGTTGAGGGTGGAAGGGAATCTCCTCCTTCAGCAGCGCAGATTTCCCGAGGCTTACGTGAGGTTCAGCGAGCTGGCGAAAATGGCTCCGAAGTCGCCGTCCGTGGCGCTGACACTGCAGCGCCTCGAATCGTTCCGCCAGCAGCGCGCTCAGTCCGAACAGCTGGGACAGGACGCGCAGCTCAAACTCAAGCAGGGGATTGATCTCTACAACCAGAAAAAGTATGCAGACGCGGTTCCTATCCTGCAGGAAGCGTTCAGCATGAACCCGAGTTCGGAAGACGCTGCGAAATTTCTCAAGCTCTCCCAGCAGGAAATTCAGAAAGCAGGCCTGGCGGCGACCGCGGCAAAGCAGGTCGCGGCAGCGAAGCTGCCGGCGAAGAAGACGCCGACTTCCCTCAAGCAGACCCCTCTCCAGCCAACGCTGGCCCCCTCGACCGAGCCTGCGCAGTTGCGCACCATGTTCATCAGTCCGTTCAAGGATGGATACATCATGGTGAAGGTGGGCGCTGACATCGTGACTCACGAGAATCTGTCCGAGGACAAAGGCATCTTCCGCCGCCGGTCGGCGCGCACGATCAGCGTGACGAAACAGTTCCCGGCCAAGAACGCCGACCTGCAGGTGTGGGTGGTCGTACCGTCGCTCAGCATCCAGGAGCACCGGACCATGGCGCACACGTTCGCGCCTGGAAGCAGCCAGACCATTACCGTGAGTTACGACGCGAAGTCGAAACGATTCGATTACCGGATCGAGTGAGCATCTCGACTCTTTCCGTCCCTTTCCGGATCGTCGTTCGTGACGAGGCGTGGTCGGTCGATGAAAGCGGCCGTGTAACCGTGATGGAGAACCGGCTCGGACATGGCGAGGCCAGTGGCGACGAGTCGATGGTCCATGCGACGGATCGATGCCCTCCTGAACTGATCCGTGCCTGTGAGGATCGATTCGATCGCGACGCCGGCCGTCTTCGTGATCTCTTTGCTCGATTCAATCGTCTTTCTGTCCGGCTCGCGGTCTCGCTGCGCGAGATCGCCGGCGACGTTGAAGAGAAAACCGTCATCGAATGCTCGGCCGCGGGACTCTCGATCATCACCACGCCCGATGATGCCGAGGAGGATGTAGCTGCACTGTTGAGTTATGCCCGGCTGCCGCGGGTCGGTGACCTTCCTGCCGGCGTGCCGGTGGTCTGGCGCGGAGGAACATCCGCAGTCCTGTTGCACGAGGCCGCCGGACATCCCAGCGAGATCGGCTCCGACCCGCTGACCTGGCCGGCCTGGCTGCGCGTCGTCGATGCGCCGGCCGCGGCGGTCGACGACCTGGGTGAACGAACTCGCAGCGTCGATCTCCTGCGCGGAGAGCCGCCTTCTGCGCATCGACGTGAAACGTTCCGCGATCTTCCCCTCCCGCGGATGTCCCGCGTGATCGTCAGTCATGTCGAGGGACCCGCGATCGATGTGACCCCACGAATCGAAGTGTTCCTCGTCGCCGGCGGTTCCTATGATCCCCTGACCGGACAGGTGACGATGCGCGTGACGGTTGCACGCACATGCTCTGCCGACGGAAAGGAATCGTGGCTCCGGCCGTTCACGCTGCTTCACTCCCGGCACGAGATCGCCGCTGCCATCCGGGGCGCGCATGGCGAGCCGCAGCGGTACCCGGGCGTGATCTGCTCGCGTGAGGGACAGGACCTCTACGTCGAGACCAGGGGCTGCGAGCTGGTGACGGTGTTCGCATGATGGAGCACTACCGCAAGCAGGGCGTCACGGTCCGTTCCGAGAACGGCTCGCTGATCGAGATCATCGAATGCGGTGAGGCGTGGACCGATTCCGGCGGGGTGTTTCGCGCCCGGCCTGTTGCGGGAACCGGCGCCGTGAAACTCGGACCCGGTCGAGTCAACGACTGCGTCCGGCAACTCCTTGCCGTGATCCCGCGCGCGGTCACGGTAGAACGCCTGATCGTCAGCGAAGGGGACGTGGCGCACGAGTGCGATGACCGGCGCTGGACCGAGCGGACCGAGCGCGTGCACCTGAGTCTGACGCGCAGCAACAGGCGGCTGCAGCTCGATCTCGCGAGCTTCGATGCCGCCGAGGTTCAGCCTGTGGCTGCAGCGTTCGCATCGATGGAGGAATCGGGGCCCGACGTTCCATCGATCCGGCTCTCGCCGCTGGCAGGCGCCTTGATCACCCCTCTCCTGACGGAGCTGAAACTGGCGGGCGTGTCAGTGAGACAGCGTTCCGGGACGGTCGACGGTCGTGGGCTGCCCATCGAGGATGTCGAAGTCGATTCCGCGCCCTGGCCGAATGTCTGGCGTCCCAGCTATCGCGTGCCTCCGCTCTCCGCGCCGATGCAACTGGTCGCTTCGCATCCGGCAACGGAGATTGATCGCGATCTTCCCTGTGCCGTGGCCCTTCTCGAACCGCCCCGCGACAGCCGGCTGCATGTGCTCCTCGTGCAGGACGGGAGAAGCTGGCCGGCCGTAATCCTTCTGCGGTCGGTGCGGTCGATCGGGGGGGCTCGTGGGTGGTATCCCGTTCACGCAGGTTCCTTCGGGGTGGAGATGGTGCTTTAATCGACGCCACCTCATGAGCACAAACGAACGACGTACTGAACTTCTGGCCCGGGCAATCGCGAACCGGCTGGAGGATCGTGGCCTGGTGGAGTTCGGCGATGCCGAGGCGGTGATCCGCATTGTCGCCAGGACGATCGAGGACAACCTCGTGATCGTGGAAGCGGTAGAACAGGAAGCACGCAGGCGGCTGGCGGCCTCCGGCACCCGCTCCCCGTCCGACGAGACGGTTCAGGAGGAGATGCGCCGGCTCGCGGCCGAGCGCGGCATTTCACTCTGATACGTTCCGCCTGTTGATTGCCGGGTACCGGCCTGACCGCCGGTATCCGGGAGTCAATATCCAGCATGTCACTCGATCAGAAACTCGAACAACTCGAACAACGCAAACGCGAGAGCGAACTTGGCGGCGGCGAAGCCAGGATCGAGCGGCAGCACGCCGAGGGAAAGCTCACTGCGCGTGAACGCATCAACCTCCTCTTCGATCCGGGTTCGTTTCAGGAACTCGACCAACTCGTCGTCCACCGGTCGACGGACTTCGGAATGGACAAGCAACGCATTCCAGGCGACGGCGTGATCACCGGCTACGGCACCGTTCAGGAGCGCCTCGTCTATGCCTTCGCGCAGGACTTCACGGTGTTCGGAGGATCTCTCAGCGAGACGCATGCCGCGAAGATCGTCAAGATCATGGATCTGGCGATGAAGAACGGCGCGCCTCTGGTCGGTCTCAACGACTCTGGCGGCGCGCGCATCCAGGAAGGGGTTGTTTCGCTCGGCGGCTACGCAGACATCTTCCTCCGCAACACGCTCGCCTCAGGCGTCATCCCGCAGATCTCCGCGATCATGGGACCGTGCGCAGGCGGCGCTGTGTATTCACCGGCCATCACCGACTTCATCCTGATGGTGAAGAAGACCAGCTACATGTTCGTCACCGGTCCCGACGTCATACGAACGGTCACCCATGAAGAGGTCACCAAGGAAGCACTCGGTGGTGCTGAAACGCACAACCAGACTTCGGGGGTGGCGCATTTTGCCGCGGAGTCCGATGAAGACTGTCTCGCCACGATCCGGGAGCTGCTTTCGTTCCTACCGTCGAACAATCTGGAGGATCCGCCGCGCATCGCTACGAGTGACGACGTCAATCGAGTCGACGCGGAACTCGACGCATTCATCCCTGAGAATGCGAATCAGCCGTACGAGATGCGTGACCTGATCCGCATCCTCGCCGACGACGCAAACTTTCTCGAGGTGCACCAGCACTTCGCCCGGAACCTCGTGGTCGGGTTCATGCGGCTCAACGGCGCGCCGATTGGCGTCGTCGCGAATCAGCCCGCATTCCTGGCCGGGGTGCTCGATATCAATGCGTCGAGGAAGGGAGCGCGCTTCGTCCGATTCTGCGACGCCTTCAACATCCCCCTGCTGGTTCTCGAGGATGTCCCGGGATTCCTGCCCGGAACGGACCAGGAGTATGGCGGCATCATCATCCACGGAGCGAAGTTGCTCTATGCGCTTGCGGAAGCGACGGTGCCGAAGATTACGGTGATCACGCGGAAGGCTTACGGCGGCGCTTACTGCGTGATGAACTCCAAGCACATCCGGGCCGACATGAACTACGCCTACCCGACCGCCGAGATCGCGGTGATGGGCGCGGAGGGAGCGGTCAACATTGTTTACCGTCGCGAAATCGAGGACGCCGAGGGGCGGAAGGCGAAGATTGACGAGTACAAGGAGAAGTTCGCCAACCCCTACATCGCTGCGGAACGAGGCTACGTCGACGAGATCATTGAACCGCGCTTCACCCGGCGCAAGCTGATCACTGCCTTTGCGATGCTCAAGAACAAGCGCGATCGCAACCCGCCAAAGAAGCACGGCAACATTCCTCTGTAGCGGTGAACGATGAGCGATGAACAAAAGCGGGGCGTCGCCCGCGCTGTCATCCCGAGCACTGAACCGCGCTTCGCGGCGACTGAGGGTAAGAGACCTTGGCGCTCCTGAAGGCTCGCGGGCGTCTCGCCCGTGCTGGACGGCGCCCGGGTCGGCCAGTGCCCTGTTGCAAATCGCGGCGACGTTGGCTCGTGCCGCGTGAGATGCACGAGAGCAGTGCGCTGCGGCGCACGACGGGCGAGACGCCCGCCAGCCTCTCGAAGCCGCATGAGTACCGGGAGTTTCTTGGAAGCGTGAGTCGAGGGAACTGGGCGGGCGGCGCGCGATGAACGGTCGATTGATCGCGAGTCACGGCCCACCGTCGTCGCCGCTAATGTCAGAGGAGCCCGTGTCCGCGCCCGCTTCGAATCATCGTCGGACTGGCCTCCGCGTTCCGCGTTCATTCCTCGTCTTCTTCCTCCTCCTCAGCTGCGCGCGTGCGGAACCGAGGCGGCTGAACGTTCTCCTCATCACGCTGGACACCTTTCGCGCCGACCGCGTGGGTCCGCTGGCACCGAACCTGATGCGTCTCGCGACAGGCAGCGTCCGTTTCATGGAGGCGCAGTCGCCTGTGCCGCTGACACTTCCCGCGCACGCGAGCATCCTTTCGGGTGCGCTTCCTCTCCACCATGGGCTGCGCGTGAATGGTGCTGGCGTGTTTCCCGCGGATCAGGAAACGCTCGCAACCACGCTGTCGCGCGCGGGCTATCGCACGGGTGCGTTCGTCGGCGCGTTCGTGCTCGATCGCCGTTTCGGTCTTCATCGAGGCTTCGACATGTACGACGACGAGATCGTGCACGATCCAAACGCGGACGTCACGCTGGAGACGGAGCGTCGCGCTACGGTTGTCGTCGATCGCGCGTTGGCGTGGCTGAGCGCGAAGGACGCGCGTCCTTCGTTTGCATGGGTGCATTTGTGGGACGCACATGCGCCCTACGCTCCACCAGCTCCGTACGATCAGACCTATGACGGCGAGATCGCGTACGTCGATGCCGAGCTCGGACGCCTCCTCGCCGCCGTGGATCGCGAAAACACGATCGTCGTCGTGGCGGGGGACCATGGCGAATCGCTGGGCGAGCATGGCGAACTCACTCACGGGCTCCTGTTGTACCAGTCGTCGCTGCACGTTCCCATGCTCATCGCAGCTCCCGATCTGAAGCCTCGCGCGATCACTGATCCGGCGGGCACGATCGACATCGCTCCCACGATTGCCTCGATGCTGGGACTGCGGATGCCGCCGCGCGACGGACGCGATCTCTCCGATGCGCTCCGCACCGGAGCGAACTTGCCGGAGGGCGATCTTCATGCGGAGACGCGATACCCGCTGGCGTTCGGCTGGAGTGAGCTTGCGGCGGTTCGGCGCGGGAATCTGAAACTGATCGCCGGTCCGGCGCCAGAGATTTACGATCTCGCTCAGGATAGGAAGGAAGGCGCGAACCTCCTTGCAACCTCGCGCAAGGCGTTTCGCGAGCTCACTTCGAAGATTGAAGCACTGCGAGTCACGACGCTCGCCACCCCGCAGACGACAATCGATGAAGAGACCAGGGCCAGACTTGCCAGTCTCGGCTATGTTGCCACGGGGCGGTCGGAGGCGGGCACTGCGCCGCGAGACCCGAAGGCGATGGTGCCGCTCTTCACCGAGTTCGAGCGCGCCCTCGCCGCGATCGGCCGCAACGACGCGAGCACAGCGCGGAGTCTTCTGCCGGACCTGGTGCGCCGCGATCCAGCCAATCCTGTCTTTCGCGCGACGCTGGCCCGCGTGTACCGGAGCCTTGGGTCGAGCGCCGAAGCGGTCGCACTGTATCGTCAGGCCGTTGCACTCGTGCCGCGCGATGCCGACAGCTGGTACAACCTCGGCGTCACACTCACTGAATGCTGCGATCGGAAGGAGGCTCTCGCGGCGCTCACCGAGTCCTCACGGCTCGACCCTGGCCGCGCCGCGACCCACAACGCGATCGGAGTTCTGCTCATCGAAGGGGGCGAGCCTCAGCGCGCCGCGGATGCGTTCCGTCAGGCCGTGGACGCCGATCCGCGCGACGCGCGCGGCTGGAACAACACGGGCAACGCCATGCGGGAACTGGGACGCGTTGCCGAGGCAGACGAGGCCTACCGAAAAGCAATTGCCGTTGCTCCGGCTTACGCCGATCCGCACAACGGTCTCGGTGTGCTCCTGGTGCAACAACGGCGTGCGCGCGAAGCGATCCCGTACTTCGAGGCCGCCATCCGCCTGCAGCCCGATCTTTACGAGGCGCAACTGAATCGTGGGATTGCCTTGCAGGAGTCGGGTGACCGCCTCGCCGCTGAAGGGCAGTATCGGGCACTTCTCGCGAAACTCCCGTCGGGCGTCGGCTACCGCGCGCAGCGAGATGCAGCGCAGAAGTTATTGAGGAGCATGGGAAATCCGTAACGGGTTCTCTCAGGAGCGTAACCCGTGCCGTGCGCCAGCCTCCCGGCATCTGGTCTATAGTGTGGCAACTTCCACATTTCGAACGATCCGCAGTTACCAGGAGGATCTCAATGGTTTCTCGGTCCCAGCGTTCCTTGATCCTGTGCTTCGCTCTGCTCCTTGTGTTGCCGTCCGTCGTTCTCGCCCAGGGTAGCGCCTCGGCTCTCACCGGCAGCGTCACTGACCAGACGGGAGCGGCGCTTCCAGGTGTCTCGGTGACTGCGACCAACGACGCCACCGGCCTGGTCAGAACAGTGGTGACGGAAGCGGATGGCAGCTATCGTTTCGTCAGTCTTCCGGCCGGCACGTATAACGTCAAAGCCGATCTTTCCGGGTTCGGTTCCGTCGACACGCGCAGCGTCGTGCTGAACGTCTCGCGCGAACGCCAGCTCGACATCACGCTGAAGCAGGCCGCGGTGCAGGAATCGATCATCGTCACTGCGGAAGCACCGCTCATCGCCACGTCTCCGGCGATCGGGACAACCGTCAGTCAGGCTGAGCTCGAGAACCTTCCGCTGAACGGCCGGCAGTTCGCAAACCTTGGATCACTGGCGCCGGGTACTCAGTTGAAGTACAACGCGGATCCCACCAAGCCCGGCCAGCTCACGATCGCTCTCAATGGCGGCATCGGCCGCAACGTCAACTACATGGTAGACGGCGGCGACAACACCGACGACACCATCGGCGGCGCACTGCAGAACTTCAACCTGGAAGCGGTCCAGGAGTTCACGATCCAGACTCAGTCGTACAAGGCCGAGTACGGGCGGTCGTCGGGCGGCGTGCTGACGGTCGTCACCAAGACAGGCACCAATAATTTCGCCGGAAGCCTCTACGGCTTCTATCGCGAGGACAGCCTCAATTCCATCACCGAGTCCGAGCGCCTTCGCGGCGGTGAGAAGGCTGCTTATGAACGGAAGCAGTACGGAGGATCGCTCGGTGGTCCGATCGTGCGCGACCGGATGCACTTCTTCGCAACGTACGAAGAGACCGAGCGTCCTTCCAGCTACATCGTCAACACCGGCGGCATTTTCCCGGGCTCCGACGGAAGCGCGGTGGGCATTCCTTTCACGGATAAGCTGATCACGGCCAAGAGCACCGTGAACGTTTCCGCCGCGCAGTACCTGCAAGTCCGTTACGGATACCAGAAGAACGCGGACAAATACGGCGCCGGCCCACAGGCACTGCCCTCGTCTCTCGGCACACTCACCAACGAATATGAGTCCTACCTGCTCGGCCACACCTGGACGCTGGGCGGTTCGAGAATCAACGACTTCGTCTATCAGTGGACGAAATTCGACAACGCCATCACCGCCGACTCGGACGAGCCCTCCCTGGTCTTCCCCAGCGGTGTCACCTCTGGTCAGAACGGCAACACACCGCAGACCACCTTCCAGGAAAAATCGCAGTTCAAGGACGACTTCTCCTTTGGCATGACCCTCGGAGGAAGGCGTCATGATTTCAAGACAGGCGCGCAGTGGGTCCACGAGCCCATCCTCGGCGGCAGCTTCACCACCGGCACCGCAGGTCAGTACACGCTGAAAGAGAACCGCGCAGACTCCCCGGTCACGCAGATCACCGTGAACGGCGGCTTTGCCGGCTTCTCCACGCCCGTCGACCAGTACGGTTTTTATTTTCAGGACGATATTGCCCTGAACAATCGCTTGATCCTCAACGCGGGGCTGCGTTACGACATGTCCACCGGATTTGATCTGGATCAGAGCAGCAACCCCGTGTTGCAGGTGCTCTCCAGTCAGACCACCTACAACGACACGACTTACCTGAGTGACTTTCAAGGGTGGGACGGCCGGCTCGAGAACGACACGGACAACTTTGCGCCGCGTCTCGGTTTCACCTATGACTTGCGCGGAACCGGCACGCATATCCTCCGCGGTGGTCTGGGGCGTTACTACGACTTCCCCTATACCAATGCCACGATCCTGTTTCCGGCCGAGGCTGTGATGTCGAACTTCGGAACGGTCTACAACCTGAGCGATCCGAATGGTATCCGCAACCCGGATGGCTCGTTCTTTCGCCCCGGACAGCCGCTGCCCCCGGGCGGAGCTACTCCGATCGGCCGGGCGCTGCCAGGCAACGTGGCGCACCCGTCGATCACAAATACGCCCTACTCCGACCAGATCTCGCTCGGTTACGCGACGGAGCTCACCAACTGGCTCGGACTGAATGTCGACGTGACGCACATCGAGTACCGCGACATTCCATTCCGCTTCCGGTTCAACGGATTCCTCGACAACAACGGCAATCCGACCACCAAGCGCCGTTTCGCATCCGCCGGAATCACGAACAACAATCGGATGTGGATCGGCAACGGCGAAGCTGACTACGACGGATTGAACCTCGGCTTCCGCGCGAGGATGGCGGGTAAGCTGGAGACACAGGGCTTCTACACGCTGTCGCGCATCGAAGGAAACGTCCTCGCTGGCGCCGACGAATTCCGTCTGACCAACGCCAATCACCAGCCCGACCGGCGTGGCGACCAGTCCATCAACTTCCGCGACCCTGCTTGCGAAGCGTGTTTCGGCCCACTCGACACGGACGCGCGCCACAAGTTCACGGTGAGCACTCTCTATCGCGCTCCTTTCGGCTTCAATGTCTCCGGAGTGTTTCGTTACCGTTCGGGACTTCCGTACAGCGAGCGGTACGGGCGCGACCTGAACGGAGACCGATTCGTCGAGGATCTGGTCCCGGGAACGAAGGCGAACAGCCTTCGCGGCGATTCGTTCTCGCAGTTCGACCTTCGCCTTTCGAAGGACTTCCGTTTCACGCAGGCGCTCGGCATCGAGCTGATTGCCGAGGCGTTTAACGTATTCAACGAGACGAACCCGGCCGCGTTCAATGGCCAGCGCTTCACCGGCGCGCGCGATGCCGCAGGGAACGATATCGCCAACCCGCTTTTTCGCAAGCCGACCACGTATGCGGGTAATCCGCTACAGGGCGAGCAGCGCCTGCTGCAGCTCGGGGCGCGCTTTCGCTTCTGACATCTACTCAACCAGAGCAGTGAAAAGGCGGCCGCCAGGCCGCCTTTTCGCTTTGGATCAAACCT
>JBKJVD010000216.1:0-29316 GCA_046590585.1 Thermoanaerobaculia bacterium
CTCGCAAAAAGAAAGCGAAGGCGGTCCACGGAAAGTAAGCCCCGAGCACGTCCGGGGCACAAAATCGAGGCTGGCTTCCCCGACTCCGACCGTCCGCGTGCAGCAGAGACCAACAAGATCGTTCTTACTTCGTGGACCGCGCAAAAGGCGACGGTGTACCAGTGGGATCGAGGTGGGTGCCACACCTCCACTTCTCACTATGACTGCGGTGATGCGTTGTATCGGTCCATGATCTCGCCCCGATTGCACGCGAGACGTCCCAAAAACGAAAAACCCGCTGTTTCCAGCGGGTTCAATCAAATTTCGAATTGGTCATCGAGGACAGGATTTGAACCTGCGACCTTTGGGTTATGAGGTGTCGGATGAACGCGCAAGAGCGAGACGTAGTTCATCCACAAGCCGTGGCAGGTCGTTCTGCGCGATGGCCCAGACGACGTCATTCTGGATCGCGAAGTAGCCGTGCGCGAGTTGGTTGCGAAAGGCAATGATTCTCCGGCGGCTCGAGATCAGGCTCGCTACATCGGGCGAGACGTCTTCCAGCCTCCGCAACGCTTCGCCGATGATCTCGAACTGGCGCTCGACGGCGGAGCGCAGCATTACATTCGATTCGTAGTCTTCGAGAGAGCGTCCATGAATAAATGATGTGATCCGGTCTGCGGCTTCGATCGACTCGCTCAGGTAGACCCTGGGGTCACGCGGCCTCATAAAGGCTCCGCTTCGAGTCGTCGATCGCCTCGCGCAGGAACTTGTTTCTGATTGCCCCGTCCTCGAGCAGATCTATCGGTCGCCCTAACAGATGCTCCAAACCTTCCAGGAGTCCAAAGTACGCGTCCGCATGCTCGTCCGCCGGCAGTTCACCGAAGCGGACAATGAAATCGAGATCGCTGCTTGCGGGATCAAACTCCCCCGTTGCGGCCGATCCGAACAACTCCAGCCTGGTAACGTGATGCCGTTCGGCAAGTCTCCGGATCTCGTCTCGGCGATGTTCGATCAGTTCAGGTAATGGCGCGCGCATGATCGAATCAGTGTATCGAAGAAGGCCCGCTACGCGGCAACCTGGACACGACCCAGACTAAAAACGAAAACGGCGACCTTGACGGTCGCCGTTCAATCAAAATTCGAATTGGTTGCGGGGACAGGATTTGAACCTGCGACCTTTGGGTTATGAGCCCAACGAGCTACCAGACTGCTCCACCCCGCGACACTGGACCGTTTCCCCTGCCGTGCGTTGCGCTTCGAAAGGGAGGGCGATTATCACCGCCGTGGCCTTTCGCGTCAAGGACCCACTGTAACTTGCGCCGCCATGGATTCATTCCGGGCTGGCTTGAACTTCGTTGCTACTGCAGGGCGGCCCGGAGTTCGGCGATGTGGATGGCTCGGATGGGGGTGGTGCCGGCCTTGATCGTCGGGTCGGTCGAGGTCAGTGTGAGCATCAGCGCGAGCGAGCGGATCAATGCGATGTTGGCGCGGAGTTCGTCGACGTCGATCTTTGGAGGCGGGTTCGCGGGCAGGTCACTGAATGCGGAGGGCAGACAGGAGCGGGCCCGGAACGCTGCCTTTCGGCGAGTAGAGGTAGTGCGGTCCGCCGGTGGCCAGGGCGGCCCGGATCGCACGTTCGTCAGCTGCCTCGACGATGGTGAAGCCGTAGCGGTTACCCAGCAACCGGTCGGCCGCGCAGTCAGGGTTTTTCTTCCCGATGCAGATGAACTTCTTCACTCCCGATTCGACGAGTCTTCCGCCGAATTCTCTCTCGACCGGGCGTGGGCCGGTGGCGACGTCGACGGCGAGCAGACTGACCGGGCCGTGAAGGAGCGGAGGCTGCGAGGTGAGCAGCGGAAGGATGGGCGCGCGACCGCTACGAAACGCAGCGATGAAGCCTTCGGCGAGCGGTGCCCGGCCGCTGCCGGGACCGTAGAACTCGTGAACGACCTTTCGTCCTTCCATTGCGCGCACCTGCTGAACCGCTTGCAGGAGAGCAGCTCCGTCGAAGGGGGTCGTGCTGAGAGGAATGACGGTGATTGGCAATGAGTTCGCAGCCAGCATCGTCTTTTCTTCGGCCAGACGCGCAGACGGTTCCCGCTTCCCGCTGTCATACAGGACGACGACGCGATCGATGTCGCCACTCAGGACTTTGACGTACTCGCGTGGAGTGGGGTACGGCGTGACAAACGTGTTTTCATCGAGCATGACGCCCGTACCGCGTTCATAGACCATCTTGTCGATGGACTGTCTGGCTCGAGCGGTAACCACCACGGCGGTGACGCCCTTCGCGTCGATGAGTCGCTTGACCATCATCACGCGATCCATGCCGAGGTAGCAGTGCACGTAGTAGCGGCCTTTTTTTGCGTCAGCGAGCCGTTCAATCAAGTCGAGCGATCTGCGATTGTCGCTGACCCAGGGAAGCATGGGTGCGTGAATCAGTTCGATTCCAACCCGCTTTGCGACCCGCGCTTCCGCCGCATAGAGCTGAGGCTCGAACGGAACGACGGCCGGGTGCAGCAGGGAGATCACGCCGACGTATCCACGTTGCTTGAGTTCGAGAAACTTCTCATCCGAGGGGTACGGACCGAACGTGAACATCGCAGCGGTCTGTTCGGCAGCCATGGTGCTTCGCATCAAGGAGGGATGAGTCCAGACGAAATTCGCCGCGATCGCCAGCACGACGACCGTCACCGCGGTAATGACTCGTGGCCAGCGGCGGCCGGGCGCCACAAGAAATGTCGAGAGCGCTGCCGAGATGATCAGTGTGAAGGCCAGCAGGATGACCATGCACAGGACGACGGTGAACGACTCAGTCGACGGATCGACGTGTCGCTTTCGCATTTCCGCCACGAGGAGTCTGACGGGCCCGAGGAGGGTCAGCGTTCCGAGGGTGAAACCGGCGAACGTTGCCGTCAGAATGAACGTGGCGATGTAGCTGAAGTCGAATTTGTGTCCCGACCTCTGAGTTGCCATTAGAAGCGCTTCCTGAGTGCCAGCCCGGCGAGGAAACTCTGGCGTTTGCGATTGAATGTCAGTTCCTGGTCGCGAAAGCCAACAGCGACGCGCGCCAGTAGTCCGCCCAACGGAAACTGCCGATCGACGCGAACCGACCAGTTCTCCAACTCGAGGTTTTGCTGGAGCAGCACGTCGGTTTCCGGCACCTTGCCGTACCCGGCGCGGAAGCCGACGTAGTTGTCGGGGTCGGCGAATGAAACTTTCAGAGCGGCCTGCAGCGAGGAAGAGAGGTCCTTGCGACCGTCACTGTCCGCCACGTAGGGCGAGAGCGTCGCATAGTAGTTGCCGAAGTAGCGGCCGATGGAGCCGGTGTAGAGACGCGTTCTGGCGCCGTCGAAGTCGAGGAGTCTCGCTCCCGCAGAGACCTCGTATCCATGCCCGAGCCCCTGATAGATCTGGAGGCCATAACGCCGGTCGGGAAAGATGGCGTCCGACGAGGTGGCGGCGGACGCATACATGTAGGCCTTGGACCAGAGTTTGGGATAGGCCTCGAGTTCGAACTGCGAACCGTCCTGATTGAAACGTCGCGCGCGATTCACGCGACCGATGATGCTGACGCGATCGAACTTATGGCCAAGCTCGAGACTCAGCGAATGCCACGGATCGAGTTCCGTCTCGAACCGCTCGTACTCGTACTCGACGCCGACGGTATTTCTGGGGGACGTCGAGGTCACCAAGCCTGGCTGCTCACCGACCTGTGCCAGGAGTGTGGTCGCGCCGGCGAGCGAAAGGATCACTGCCAGGACGAGCCGCTGCGAACCGAGACGTGCGCTAGGTGCTGCAACTGAGACTGAGCGGCTGGGCAAAGTCATCTCCCTGGACTCCTTGGATTGCGTTCAGATCAGAGCGTCGCTACTTTGAAGCTGGAGCAGGTTCGGGTCCGGAGATTGATGTCCGCTTCACATGTCCCCAGTGACCTCTGCGGAACAGGACTGTGAAGAACGCGGCAGTGCGCCGGAAGGCGAGGATCTGGCGGTAGCCGAGATACTCGAGAATCGAGGCGCTGGCCATTCGAAGCAGATCGGTTGGCCGCTCGTAACGCTGGAAGAGCAGATCATCCACGATCAGCGCGAGTAGAGAAAGCATCACGTTGTAGAGAACGGCCAGCGTGAAGAAAAGGATGGCGAAATTTACATCGAGAAGATGGAAGAACCAGAGCACCGGGATGAGGATGTAGCCCATGAATTCGATGACCGGCCCGAGTGCTTCGAAGAAAAAGTAGAAGGGCATGCCGAGCATTCCGGCGCGTCCGTACTTCGGGTTCATGAACATCTTGAAATGGATGAGCAGGCTTTCGAGCAGGCCGCGCTGCCAGCGGTCGCGCTGACGCATCAGCGAGCGGTAGTCCGAGGGCACCTGAGTCCAGCAGACGGGATCGGGGACGAAGATGGCTCGCCAGTTCAGGCCCTTTTCCTTGCCGACGCGATGGAGCCGGACGATGAGTTCCATGTCTTCGCAGACGGTTCCGGTGTGATAGCCGCCGGCGTCGATGACCGCTTTCTTCAGAAAGAGTCCGAATGCGCCTGAGATGATGAGCAGCGAGTTCATTCGGGCCAGAGCAGTTCGACCGGTCAGAAACCCGCGGATGTACTCGATGCTCTGGCAGAGGTGAAGAAACTTACTGGGCGCCCGGGAACGGACGACGCGGTGATTTTCGACGACGGCACCGTTGAGGACGCGGATGATGCCGCCGGCGGCGACGATACTCTCGTCTTCAACGAAAGGCCGGGCGATGCGTTGCAGCGCGTCGGAGTTGAGCAGTGAGTCGGCGTCGACGCAACAGAAGAGCGGATAGCTCGACACGTTGATTCCAGCATTCAGCGCGTCACTCTTTCCGCCGCGCTCCTTGTCGATCACGATCAGGTTCGGGTGGTCCAGTGAGCGGTACACGCGAATGACGCGATTGGTCTTGAGCTGCGGCCTCGTGGTGTCCGTCACGGGAAAAAGCGAGAAGGCCTGGTGCAGGCGCTCGACCGTGTCGTCCTCGGATCCGTCATTGACGACGATGACCTCGAACTCGGGATAGGAAACTTCGAGCATCGAGTGAATGGAGGAGATGATCGTGGCCCGCTCGTTGAACGCGGGAACGATGATCGTGATTGGCCGGATCGTAGATCCGGAAAGTACGTCACCGACACCGCGGCGTCGGGAACGGCGGTCAAAGGAAAGCAGGTCAAAGAAAGCGACGATCGTAAAGATGAAGTAGATCGAATTCATCAGCACGAAGTAGATGAGGATCGCGTACTGCAGATTGTTGAATATGAATTGAGTGTTCAAGTCGCGATTCCTCCAGGCAGCGCAGCCTGTGCGGCAGTCCGCTCGTGGGGCTTCGCGGCGGGGATGTTCGATTCCATGATCCTGTCGATTTTGGCGCGGATAGTCAGGCGCGTCGCCTCGGGGAGCGAGGCCATTGAGATGGCGGCGATGGCGGCATCGCGGGCATAGCGGTCACTGCTCTCCACGAGACGTAGCAGGATGTTAACCCCCGGTTGTCCGATCCGCGAGAGTGCACGAGCGGCATTCGCTCGAACCCACCAGGATCCATCGTCGAGGCGGCTGCCCAGATGCTCTGCGGCGGTCAGCAGGAGGGGGTTGGTATCGCTGACCTGTCTGAGGGCAAGCAGCCATTCGATGGCACGCGCGGCGGCGGCTCGTACGAACCACTCGGGATCCTTCAACCCTTCGAGTAGCAGAGGGAGCTCGCGTTCTGTGCCGACCTTGCCGATGACTCGCATGGCCGTTCCACGTGACTCGGCATCCTCGGCGCTGACGCGCTCCAGGGCAAGTTTGAGGGCTGCGGGCCTGCCGGCATCCCCGAGAGCTTCGATCGCGAGTTTCTCTTCCGAGGTGCTCAGTTCGCCGGAGCGGATGAGGGCTGTCAATTCTTCGGCGGCGGAGACGGCAAGGCGCGAGTAGAAGGAGCGTCGCCAGCCGGACCGGCGGGGCAGGTCGCGAATGAACGAGCGGATCGCGGCATGAATGGCGCGCGGGGTGGCGTTCGCCAGCAGCCCTTCGCGCGCTGCGCGACGGACCTCAGGAGATTGATCGTCTGCAGCCGTGACCAGAACCCGGAGGGCCTTGACCCCGCCGCACTCACCGAGGCCGCGCACCGCAATGGCGCGCTTCCAGTCACGCCGCGAATTCGCTTCGCGAAGCAGCGAGTCGATCTCGCCCATCTTGTCGAGGATTCCGGTGATGGTGTCGCACACCGGGCTGTCGAGGTCGTGCCGGATCCTGCGCAGGACGAGCGCGACCGCCTGGTCGCCGTCGCTGCGACGCGACTGTTCGACCGCATCGAAGAGTTTCGCGGAGCTCGACACCGTGTGAGGAGCGAGGGCGACGGCAACGTGCTCGAAGCGTTCGCGGTTCCTGCTTCGCTCCTGGTCGGTGAGTATGTGGTGGAGCAGGACGATGCCGAAGAGGACGAGCACGATGCCGAGCATCACGAGCACGGCCACTCCAACCGGTCCGAGTTGCGAGATGTCCAGAGCGTGCCATTTTGAGACATTCATGAAGCCACCTCGAGTTCAGCGACGCGGGCGACCAGGTTCTCCGGAGAAAACGGGAGCTGGAAGAACGAGCGGACGCCGAGAGCGCTGGCTGCCGCCCTCAGTTCCGACTGACCGAGCCCGATGGCGGCCAGAACGCGGACGTTGAGATTGCGCTGTTGCATCATCCGAAGTAGCTCGAGTCCACTGGGTCTGGCCAGGTTCATGCTGAGTACGACGACCCGCGCCTGGTGCCGCTCGATCAGGCGAATCACTTCGTCCCCGAACCTTCCGATCACGACCGGCCGGCCGCTTCCCTGCAGCGTGGCTGAGAACAGGCGCGCGGTCAGGAAGTTACTTTCTGCGACGACGACGGGTGTCTGCGAACTCATGATTTCGATTCCTGTGGTTCTCGACGTGGAGAGGATGCTGTGGTGACGGGCGTGGAGCGGGAGAAGCTGACGAGGCTGCCGCCCTGCTGTTTGGCGGTCCAGAGTGCCGACTGTGCCGCGCGAACCAGGGATTCTGGTTCGGCGGCGAGGGCCGGTGAAGTCGTGGCGCCGATGGTGATCGGCACTTCGTATCCCAGTCCTGCGTAAAGCTCCTTTGCGATCGTACCCCGCACGCGTTCGGCTGCATCGGCGGCGTTGGACGGGTCAACGCCCGTGAGCAGTGCCGCGAACTCCTGTCCGGAAAATCGCGCGATGACGTCGTAGGGCCGGAGCGAGGTGCGGAGTACGCGCGCCGTCTCGGTAAGGGCCCAGTCGTCGGCCGGCTGGCCGTTGTCCATGACCGCGTCGCGAAGCGCGGGAACATCGATGATGAGCATGGCTACCGAACCTTTGACCGCTCGCGCCTCCTCCAGTTCACGCCGGACGATCTCGAACATGGCGGTCCGATTCCAGAGGCGGGTCAGGGGATCGACCCTCGATGAATCGGCCCGCCCGACCGTGACGAGCTGGGGCGCGCTGAGACCCGTGTCGCGCAGTTCGCGCTCGACGACAGCCGCCATGTCGCCGAGGGTCTGGCGATCGGCAATCGTGAAGGGTCGCGCTTCGCGTCCATAGATGCTCAATACCGCAGGCTGGCTACCATCCACGGAATGCAGGGGCTGGCCGAGGTAGAAACGATAGCGGAGGTCACCGGTGACGAGCGGATGGTCGGCGAAGCGGGCATCCGAGGCGAGATCCTCCACCACGAATAGATCGCCGATTCCGACGGCGTGAGCGGCGATCGAAACTCCACGCGCGAGTTGCTCGTGCTGGAAATTGACGTGTGACTTGATCCATTCGCGCGAGTCATCCACGAGGGAGATCGTCGCCGAGGTCGCGTCGAACAGTCGCGCAGCGAGGCGGGTCAGGCGGTCGAATCGCTCCTCGGCGGGAGTATCGATCATCGCCAACGCACGCATGGCGGAGAGACGCCGCGATTCGTCGAGGGGAACGGGTGGTTTCTGCATTGGACCGGCTGGCAATGATTGTAGTGCAGTTTGCAGAGAGTTCCGTTACCGCGTGACTGCGCGATGTTGATGACACTCGGTGGCGGGACTCACCACTCTCCCTCGGACGCCGCCATTCCCAGCGTACAATTCGACCGGTCTGAAAATTCAACGGAGGCTCCTGCATGCCGGACTCCACGCCGAAAACGATCGGCAAGTACGAAATCCTGTCCGTCCTGGGGAAGGGAGGGATGGGGATCGTCTACAAGGCGCGCGATCCTTTCATCGATCGCGTCGTCGCGATCAAGACGATCGACGCCGATCAATTCGTCGACGACAACGACCTCGTCGCGCGGCTCCGGATGGAAGCGAGATCTGCAGGGCGCCTGCAGCATCCCAACATCGTCATCGTGTACGAACTGGGCGAATTCGAATCGATGGCCTTCCTGGCCATGGAGTACGTGGAGGGAGCGAATCTCGCCAATGTCATCGCCAGCGGCGTTCACATCGCCCTCAACACGAAGCTCGACATCATCACGCAGATCTGCGACGGCGTCGCTTACGCGCACGACATGGGCGTGATCCATCGTGACCTGAAGCCTTCGAATATCTGCCTGACGCAACGCGGCGACCCGAAGATCCTCGACTTCGGACTGGCGCGGTTCGACCAGACCAGGCTCACGAAGACAGGTCTCACCAGTGGCACGCTGATGTACATGTCTCCCGAGCGGATGCGCGGCGAGACCGGACCCTCCGATGACATCTTCGCGCTGGGCGCGATCGCCTACGAGATCCTGACCGGCCGGCATGCATTTCCGGGGAAAGGCTTCCGGGAGATCGTGCAGAACATCACCTCGGGTAACTATCCGATCCCGCCGTCGCGCGTGATCGACGTGCCGAAGGATCTCGATGCGGTCATCGCAAAGGCCACAGCGATCAACAAGGATCTGCGTTTCGCCAGCGCGGCCGATCTGGGTCGGGCGCTTCGGGAAGTGCAGCATTCGCAGACGTTCCAGCGGCGGGCCCAGGCGGATGCGGCGTCGATTTCCGACTCGATGAAGACCGTGGCCATTCAATTCTCGATGAACAATCCATACACCGCGCCCGACATCGCGCCGGAGGAAACTACGGCCGTCCGTCCCGACGATGTCTACCTGGCGAGGACGGAGGCGCAGTCCGTGGAGGCGTTTTCCCAGGCCAGCTTCGGGCTCGACTCGACGGCCGAGAAAACGACGGTGTCGCCAGCACTGGTTCGTCCGGACAGCGGGCAGGACGCGCTCGCGAGCGCACCGACCGAGTTCGTCCCGGCGCCGCGGCTCACCCGGCCGGAACCTGTTTCCTCGACGTCCCATGACTCAGTCACCGGCGCGATGACCTCTCCCCACGTCGCAGCCCGAGGTGCTTCTGCGACGGGTGAGGACTCGCTCATCACGCGC
The DNA here is from genome assembly GCA_046590585.1 of Thermoanaerobaculia bacterium. GTDB lineage: Bacteria > Acidobacteriota > Thermoanaerobaculia > Gp7-AA8 > Gp7-AA8 > JBKJVD01. Next base: position 9,360 of record JBKJVD010000216.1, read on the forward strand.
ACGCGTACGGTGGTGGCGAACGCGTTCAGGAAACGAGAACCGTCGGGAGCGAGCAGCAGCGCCCCGAAGCCGAAGTCCGGTGGCCAACCGGCGGCGGCGAAGAGCGGAGGCCACTCGACACAGAAACGTCGCCGCAGTCCCGGCACCGCGTCAGCGGCAGTGCGGGCAATGCCGGCCCGGCCTGTTCGCCGCCCACTTCTCTACGGCGGTGCGATCGTCCTTGCAGTGGCCATCGCGTCCTATGGAACCGCGGCAGCGGCGGGTGTGTTTCCGCGCATCCTCGTCTATGCGGCCGCGATCGCCGGATGGATGTTTCTGTGGAATCACAGCGGCGGGCTGAAGAAGATGCAGGTGGCGCTGCTCGGCGTCGTCTTGTGCGCCCTCGCAGCCGTAGTTCCGATCGTGGAGCCACCGCAACTCGCTGCCGAACTGGCGATCGGAAAGAGCGTGCTCGCCTCGCAGGCCAATCCCGCGACTTCAGGATCGGTTGCCCCGTTCGCGTCAGCCCTGCTTGCAGGTTGGGCGGCGATCGGCGGAAGCCTGCTGGCCCGGCGCCTCCTCGGGGCGATCGCGGTTCTGGTCTCAGGCTGGTTGCTCTGGGACAAGGAACGGCCCCGCAACTCCATGGGAGTCCTTTCATTTCCGCTGCTGCTCATCGAGGGGATCATTTATGCGCGGCTTGAAGTGATCGCCGCCGCGCTGCTCGTTGCGGCCGCAGTCGCCACGACGAAGCGGCGCTATGGCTTGTCTGCCCTTCACGGAGTGCTGGCATCCGGAGTGACGATCAGCGCGATTGCAGGACTGCCAGTCCTCTACGGCGCAGCGTGGCACGTGATCGTCTGGCTCGGCGCCGCTGCCGTGACCCTCGTGGTGCCAAAAATCATCCTGCCGTCCGTAACGGGCTGGACGACATCGTTGTCGTCACTCGCATCATCCTCACCGGTCCTCTCCTTTCTCAATGGACGAGTCGCCTCGCTTCTCACTGAGTGGGGCGTGATCGATGTGATGAACGCATTCTCGAAGGCCGTGACGACGCGCGCCGGAACGGCTGCCCGCGTGGCGTCGCCCGAAGTTCTCGCGACGCTGATCATTGTGGTCGCGATTTTCGTGGCCATCAGTGTCATCGCCGCCAGGGCGGAGACGCTCGAAGCGGCGATGGCGGACGGGCTCGGCCTGTTCCTGATCCTGACAATGACGAGGGAGACGGCTCTCTGGATGCTCGTGGCCCCGTTTGCGATCGCTTCGTCACGCCGCCTCTGGCTGCTGGTGGTGATCTGCAGCCCGCTGCTGATGTTTGCTACGGGTGACGCGCGGTCAGCGCTGCCCGTGTGGGCCATGAGCCTGGGCATTCCGCTGGCCGGATTCATCGCGTTGAAGCTGCAGAAGGAGCCGGCTCCACAGCCTTCCAAGGCCTGAACTCATGCGAGTCGTCGCCGGCGAGGCGATGCAACAGCGAACGACGCGCGACGGGATCAGTCGCCGACGCTATCGACCATGTGCTCTACGATCGATTTCTTTGTATCAGTCAGCTCGGCTGAGGGTGATGCAGGATCGGACGACGGGGTGATGGCGGCTGCGGCAAGGAGCGCCGCCTGGTCGAGACTGATCCGGCGCGGAGCTTTGTTGAAGTATTTTTTCGAGGCGTCGGCAATTCCGCGCGCGTCGCCGAACGAACTTTCATTCAGATAGAGCTCGAGGATCCGGCGGCGAGGCAACTTCGATTGCATGACGGCCGCGATGACCCAGGTCTTGATGCGAGCGATCGGGTTGCTGGTGTCTCCGTACACCAGTCTCGCCACGCGAACCGAGATGGGGCTCGGCATGTAGAGAGTTCGCTCCGCGGTGGTGAGTGACTGGAGTGCGACGCCGAGTTTGTCTGCGGACACAGCGCGCCGATTGGAGAAAACGGGATCGAGTGAGGTGATCACTGCCCGTTTCGTGCTGGAAGGAAGCTCGTCATAGTCCAGCCACGTCGACTGCGGACGGCCTTCCGCGGGCTTCGGGCGCTCGTCTCTGAGGCTCGTCACGTCCGGCAGCGTCACGCCGATGTAGATCAGCAGCGCGGCGGCGGCCAGCGCTCCGAATTTGAAGACGAGACCGATTCCCCGCCGGATGGGACCGGGCGAGTCGTATTCTTCGTATCCTTCTTCCTCTTCTTCAACCGGTTCGGCTCTGAATCTGGGACGTGGCGCGCTACTCGGCACGTGCGACACGGCCGGTGACACGGGTGGTCGTCCTTGCGAACCCGAAGCTGACTGCGGTACCGGAGCGCCGATGAATCGACGCAGCGCCGACGCTACGTCGCGGATCGAAGCGTAGCGGTCGCCGGGCTGCTTCATGAGGCAGAGATCGACGATCTCCTGGAGATCGTCGGGAACGTCGGGATCGTGAGTCGCAAGCCGAGGCGGCTCGCTGAACATGATCTTGTGCATCGTGTCGATGGCCATTTCGGACTGGAACGGGCGCTTCCGCGTGGCGCATTCATAGAGGATGCAGCCGAACGAGAAAATGTCCGACGCGGGTTGCACGATCACGCCTTCCACCTGCTCGGGTGACATGTAGCCGACCGTGCCCATCACCATGCCGGACTGGGTGATCGACTTCTCCTCGCGATTGCCCTGCTTTTTTTCGGTCAGCTTGGCCAGGCCGAAGTCGACTACCTTCGCGAAGCCATCACTGGTGACCATGATGTTGTCGGGCTTGAGATCGCGATGGACGATGCCGGCGCCGTGGGCCTTGGCGATGCCGTCTGCGGCCTGCGCGAGCGCGCCGAGGACCTCGTTGAGGGGAGTGTCGCCATAGATCATCTCGCGCAGCGTCTGGCCATGGATCAATTCCATGGCCATGTACTGAATCGAGATGTCCGCTCCAGTCGGGCCCGGAATCGTGGCCTGGCCAATCTCGTAGATGGTGACGATGTTCGGATGATTGAGTGCGGAGGCCGATTTCGCTTCCTGAACGAAGCGGCGAACGCGCTCGGTATCGCTGAGAAGGGTGGGGGGGAGAACCTTGAGCGCCACCTGTCGATCGAGCGTCAGGTCGACGGCGCTGTAGACCTCTCCCATCCCGCCTGCCCCGATGCGGCGCTCGATGCTGTAGTGCGCGATCTGCAGCCCTGCCGCGAGTGAGAAGCCTTCCACAGAACCATCCTCCCTTGGATCTCGGTGACGCTTGAATGTGTCTGTGAAGGTTACTGCCTTAGTCGCTCGGGATAGAGGAATCGGATGCGCGCCGTCGCGCCTTGGACAAGTGCTTGCGGCGCGCTTCGAAATCCTCGCTCACCGCAGCTGCGATCATGTCCCGGAGGATGTCGAGTGGACCATCCTGGTGATCGATGAAGCGCAGGCCCGAAAAATAGGAGGCCCGTTCACTCCGCTGCTCGTACTTGCTGCGGATGATCGTGCAGGTGATCTCGACGACCCTGTCCATGTAGGAAAAATTCAGGGTCACTTCCTTGGCCCGGTCGAGCGGAAAGCTGTGCTGAATGCGCGCTCCGCGAGCGGAAATATCCATCAGTTCTACGGCCGAGTTCGCGACTTTGGCCACGATCGGGGTGCCGAGCTGGATGCGCATGATGCGCCGGCGATCTCTGCCTTCGGACATACGTTTTTCTCTGATGGAATCCAAACTGGAAGTGCATCGGATCGTAGCACCTCATCTGCAATATCGGAATCACTGAAACGAGAAAGAGAACTGACTCCCGGGATCTCGCGCAGTTTCGGGCGGACCGGAATCGTGATTGCCGATAGACTCCCGCCGTGAGCGACGGTACACGGGCTGCGACGACCGCAGCGTTCTGGGACGCCCAGTCGGCGAAGCCGCAGGCGATGTACTGGTTCTTTTATCCAGCGGTCCGTGCGCATGTGAACCGGCTGATGACGGGCGTCGACTGGGGCTGGCCACAACTCTGGCTCAAGTCCCAGTTCGACCTTGCGTACGTTCCTCTGGCGCGGGGACTCTCGATCGGCTGCGGCGTCGGGAATCTCGAGCGCTCGCTGAGGCACCTCCGAGTCTGCGAGGAAATCGAAGGAATCGATCTCTCCCCCGAGTCGATCCGTCAGGCGGAGGCAAGCGGCATCAGCGATGGCGTTGAAGGTTTGACCTACCGCGTCGCCGACTGTGAAGCGATCGAATTCGAACCCGAGTCGTATGACGCCGTGTTCTTCAATCACTCGCTGCATCACATCGCTGATCCCGGCGCGCTCCTCGCGAAGGTCAATCGCTGGCTTCGTCCGGGCGGGTTCGTCTACATCGATGACTACGTCGGTCCCTCCCGCGATGAGTGGCAGGTGCAGACGCTTGCCGATGGCGAGTTGGAAGCGGCGCGTGCCGCCCTCGATCTCGTACCGGAATCGATGCGACTCGGACCGATCTATCCGCCGCTCGACCTGAGCGATCCCTCCGAGATGATCCGCCCGGACCAGATTCTTCCAGCCGTCGAGTCGTCGTTCGAACAACTACGCGTGCGTCCCTACTGGGGAAACCTGCTCTTCCCGCTTCTGAATGTGGTGGATGGCGAGGCGATGTCGCGCGCGGAACAGGAGCCGCTGCTTCGCCGCCTGATTGCCCGCGAGGTGGAACTCGTGGAGAGCGGCCACTACACGCGCCCCCTGTTTGCGTTCATCGTGGGCCGGAAACGCGGGACGGTGACTCCAGTGTCCGCGCGATGATGGGGATGGCACGAATCGTTCAGGTCGGCGAGTTGACATTTCCTCAGGAGACTTCGACCCGGTGACCCTTCGTCCTGCAGTGCTCTCGCTTCTCGTGACCGCGCACGTCTTCGCGGCAACTCTCCCCGGAGTCCGCGTCGAGACGATTGCGCCGTCGATCGGCTTCACGACTTCAGTCGCCGTCGATTCAACGGGAGTCATCTATTACACCTCCACCTCAGGCGACGTGTTCCGCCTCGACGGCAGCCGCAGCGTCAAGGTTGCGTCGCTTCCGACCCGTTCCCAGGGCGATGCGGGCCTTCTCGGGATGGCGCTGCTCGATGATCACACCGCCGCGGTGCACTACAGCAATGTCGAACTGACCAGGGAGATCGTCTCCCGCGTCGATCTGGTCACGGGTGTCGAAACGAAGCTCGCAGAGTTCGTTGCGGACATCAGCAGCCCGTCGCGACCGGTGTCGGAGGAACATCACGGGGGCAATGTCACCGTTGCTCCCGACGGGTCGATCTTCTTCGCGATCGGAGACTTTGGTGGCGGCGCGGTTGCGGCCGATCCACTCTGGCCGGCGGGGAAGGTCTGGCGCATCCAACCCGATGGGACGGCCGAGCAGTTCGCACGAGGCATCCGAAACGCTTACGACATGGCCTGGGACGAGGAACGGCAGCGCCTGATCCTCGGCGACAACGGACCTGTGCGCGGCGACGAAATCAACGTCGTCGTGAAAGGCGACTATCTGGGTTGGCCCTATACGTTCGGTGACCAGGAGCCGGTGCGCGGCGCGGTTCCTCCGCTGTATGTATTCAGTGAAACGGTCGCACCGACCGGAGTAGTGAAGCTGAGTTCCCGCAACCAGTTCCTGCGCGGCTACCTGATGGGCGGCTTCTCGACGAGCGCCATCTACTGGATTCCCGACGTCGACGCGCGCCCGTTGCCCGATCCAGTTGCGCTGATCGAGCGTGAGGTGATGCGCCTGGTCATCGATGTGACTCAGGCCCCCAACGGCGACATCATCTTCACCACGTTCGACTCAATTCACCGCCTGGTGATGCCTGCTGCCGGCGATTGCAATGGCGACGGTGTGCGCGACTCCCGTGACGCCACGGCGATCGTGGAAGAACTGAAGGACGCTGAAGTTCAGCCGCTTCAGGTGCTCCACCTGGGCTCGAATCGAGGTAGCCTGGGCTGCGATGCGAATGGGGATCGGCTGGTTGACCGCGACGATCTCGCGCTCATCGCTCAGTTCGCCGTCCCAAGGACGAGAGTCCTGCGAACTCGCTGAGTGGGTCCGTTCGGTTTCACACCGTCCTCTTTCCCGGGCAGAAGCGGCGAGCTCGTCTGGATACCCCGCCCGTCAAAACCGGCACCTTCGATGCAATCACGACTGTGGCAACTTGCAATGGAGGAAAGAATGATCAACAGAACATCGAAGGTTGGAGCACGGCCGCTCATCGCCCTGGCGATGGTGCTTGCACTAGCAGGCGTCACGGCTGAGGCGCAGACCAATGTGAAACCGGGATTCAATCTCTTCTCGGCGCAGCAGGATGTCGAGGTGGGCGCGCAGTCAGCGGCGCAGGCAGAGCAGCAGCTACCCATCCTGAACGATTCGCAGGCACAGTCGTACATCGATGGCATCGGCCAGAAGCTGGCCAGGAATGCAGGCGGACCACAGTTCCAGTATCGCTTCCGCCTCGTGAATGCTTCGGACATCAATGCGTTCGCGCTCCCGGGAGGGTTCGTCTACATCAACCGGGGAATCATCGACAACGCGAAGAATGAAGGTGAGGTCGCGGGAGTCCTCGCGCACGAGATTGCTCACGTCGCGCTGCGGCACGGGACGCACCAGGCGTCGAAGGCGTATGCGGCGCAGGCCGGGCTCTCGATTCTCGGCGGACTGCTGGGAGGCAAGGCCGGCGGTGGAGCAGGCAACATCATCAATGCAGTCGGCGGGTTCGGACTGAACGTGGTCTTCCTCAAGTTTGGCCGCGAGCTGGAGACGCAGGCAGATATCCGTGGAGCGCAGATTCTTGCGGCGTCGGGCTACACGCCGGCCGACATGATCGGCTTCTTCCACACTCTGGAGCAGGCGGACAAAGCGAAGAAGACCAGCTGGCTCTCATCGCATCCCGCACCACCCGACCGCGTCAAGCGCATCGAACAGGAAGCACGCCTGTTGAAGGTCAGCTCGCAGCCGACCACCAACGTCTCTGAACTCAACGCCCTGAAGTCCCGGCTGAACGGGATGGGTCGCGCCCCCGCGATGGCGGACATTTCGCGCGGCAATACTCCGACGACCGGCTCAGGTCCCTCACGCGGAAGAACCTCGGGCACGACGGGAATCGGTTCCGTTGAACCACCGTCGACTTCACTGAAGAGCTACACGAGCAAATCAGGAACGTACCGGGTTGCCTATCCCTCCAACTGGCGCGTCTACGAGGAAGGAACGAGCGGCGTGATGATCGCTCCTGAAGGTGGGGTCGCGCAGTCGGGCGATCGCACCGAAGTCGTCTACGGAGCGATCCTCAATCACTACGATCCGTTCGGCAGCCAGGCCCCTGCGTCACGTCTGCGGGGCTCGTCGAACCCGAATGTGTACGGGAACGACGTTTCGATCGAAGCCGCGACCAATGACCTTGTGGCTCAGGTTCGGCGAGGCAGCGAGCATCTGAGTCCGATTCGCAACTCGACGCAGAAGTTCACGCTGGATGGCGGGAATGCCCTTGCCACCAGCCTGCGTGGAAACAATCCGAACACGGGAGTTCAGGAGCGTGTGACGGTGGTGACGCGTCAGCTGGCCGATAAGCATCTCGTCTACATGCTGTTCGTCACGCCCGAGCAGCAGGCGTCGAGCTATTCGTCGCTGCTGCAGGCGATGGTCAACTCGATTCGCGTCGACGAAAACCACTGAGACACTTCAGAAGGACAAAAAAGAACGCGCCGGCAACTGCCGGCGCGTTCGCGTTTCTGCCAAGTGATGGGCTTATGAAGTCGTCTGTGCGCAGAACTGGTCGAAGGCCACGGTGAGATCGTGCGCAATCGCTTCGGGCGTCCGGCCTTCAATCTGGTGACGCTCGAGCATCTTGACGACCTGTCCGTCGCGGATCAATCCGATCGACGGGGACGAGGCGCGGAAGCCAGTGAAGTACTCACGTGCCCGCTGGGTCGCTTCACGATCGTTGCCCGCGAATACGGTGATCATTTTTTCCGGGAGCACTCCGTTGCGCAGGGCCATGGCCACAGCGGGGCGGGCGTTGCCGGCAGCGCAGCCGCAAACCGAGTTCACGACCACGAGCACCGTGCCCTTCTTCTCAGCAAGAACGGCATCGACATCAGCCGCGGTGCGAGTCTCCTGAATCCCGAGGCGCGTCAGTTCCTGACGCATTGGGGCCACCATCATCTCGTCATACATGGGTACGAATCCTCCGCTTTCTGGTCCGAGGAACGAAAGGAACGAGCGAAATCTTCCGGGCAGGTGTCGGCTAGGGGCTATTGGCGATTTCGAAGCCGGCTACCCAGAGGCTGGCGGGCGTCCCCGCCCGTCGTGCGCCGCAGCGCTGCTCTCGTGCTGCCACGCGCGTGCGAGTCAACGTGGACGCGATTTGCAGCAGGGCATCCGGCCCGGGGGCCGTCCAGAACGGGCGAGACGCCCACGAGCCACAGGGTGTGGTGATGAGAACGTTTTCGCTGCGAAGGTGGTGCTGGGACGCGAAGCGATGGCTCGTGGGCGTCTCGCCTGCGCGGAGGGATGTTTGAACGGGGCGAAGTTGCGGAGCGGTTGGTGGCGTCGGATGTAACACGCTGAGCCCTCATCGCGGGCGAGACGCCCACGAGCCACCGGACGTGGTGATGCGTACGTTCCGGCTGCGAAGCGCGAGGTCAGATCAGTTCCGCGTAACGCTCCGCGCTGAACCACACCCAGCGCCATTCGAAGAGCTCCGCCTTTGCCGGATTCAGGCGCACATAGCTAACCGTCCGTTCGAGCTGCCGTGAATTCCTGATCAAGACGTCGAAGTATCCGTCAGCCCAGAACCCTCCATGACGTCCCAGATGGTCGTTTGCCAGTGAGGGACGCCGTGACGCTCCCTGACTTCGACGCGCTCGTACCAGTAACGCCTGATCACGAGCCCGAGGCTACCTCGGATTCTGATTGTTCTGGCTGCGAAGGTGGTGCTGGGACGCTAATCGATGGCTCGTGGGCGTCTCGCCAGGCCCGGGCGCCCTCGACCGTCGGACGGGGTCGTCCAACGGCCACTGGAACTCGTGCGCGCTCCGAAACTCGCATCAAAATCCAGGAACTGGCTCAGCCCGCCGCTTCTACCCCTCTACCGGTAACGTCACGATGAAGGAGGTCCCTTTTCCGGGACCGGAACTCTCTGCGGTGATGGTTCCGCCGTGTACTTGCACGAGGTGATGGGCGATGGTCAGTCCGAGGCCGAGGCCTCCCTGTTCCGTGGAGTTCGCCTGCCAGCCGCGCTCGAAGATGTGGGGGAGAATCTCCGGCGCGATTCCTCGCCCCGTGTCACGCACTTCCAGGCGGACATGATCGCCGGATCGTTCGCTCGACACTTCCACCGCACCGCCTGACGGGGTGAACTTGATGGCGTTGGAAATCAGGTTGTCGAACACCTGACGTGTGCGGTGGGCATCAGCAAGCAGCGAAGGAATCGGCGTCAGTGCTGCTGAGACATGCACACCCTTCGCCGTGGCAGCTGGAATTGCAGTTCTGACCGCATCCTCGATGACCCGATTGAGGTCGATCATCGTGCGATCGAGGCCGATCTTGCCGGTCGCGATCCGCGAGACGTCGAGCAGGTCGTCCACGAGGCGCGCCTGGGCGCGAGCACTGCTCTCGATGATTTTCGCGGCCTCCATGGCCTCGGGACGGTCGCGGACGTCGTCGGCGAGGATGCGCACCCAGCCGATGATCGAGGTCATGGGCGTGCGCAATTCGTGAGTCACGGAGGCGAAGAAACGGTCCTTCTCCTCGTTCGCCAGCCGTGCTTCCCTGTAGAGCAGTTCATTCGACTCCGCCAGGGATTTCAGGCGCGCCTGGTCGAGCCTGACTTCGTCGAGCGCGGTTCTCAGTTCGATCTCACGCAGCGTTGAGGTGGCCAGTTCGGTCATCACTTCGAGGTCGAGTGCTGACCAGACCCGCGGCGCGAAATCGATTGCGCAGAACGAACCGATCGTCTCGCCGCTGCTGAGAGTCAGCGGCACTCCCATGTATGCGCGCACGCCCATCGTCTTGACGGTAGGCACCTGGCTGTACAAGGGACTAGCCAGCGTGTCGTTGATCACGACGGGTGCGCCAGAGGAGAGCGTGAAGTGGCAGAACGTCGTGCCGGTGACCTCACGATCCGTTGCCAGTGGTTCGGGAAATCCGAAACACGACTTGTAGAAATCGCGATGGCTGTCCACCAGGGAAATGAACGTGGTGGGCGCGTGCGTCAGCTTCGCCGCAAGCCTGGTCAGCCGGTCGAAGGACTCCTCCGGGGAGGAGTCGAGCAGGCCCGTGGCACGCAGCGCAGCAAGGCGCCGCGAATCCGTTACGATCGCCTCAGATTGTTCGATGGTTTCGTCCATGGACTGATTGCCAGGCTAGCAAGGGTCGCGCCCTCAATCAGACATCGTCTCCGTGACCACTTCACGGAGAGCGCTTCCGGAGTCCTCGGGATCGCGTTCCGACCGCGACAGCAGAGCGCGCAATACGGGCGGCGCGACGAACGTCGTGATCATCACCATCAGCGCGACCGAGCTATACAGGCCAGCGGAAAGAAGTCCTGCAGAGAGGCCGAGTTGCGCGAAGATCAGGCCGACCTCACCGCGAGGAATCATTCCCACCCCGATCACCAGCCGGCGAAGCGGGCGGCCGAACGCAGCGAAGCCGGCCAGCAGCTTTCCCGCGATCGCCACGAGTGTCAGCAGAATCCCAACGATGAAGAACGGCCGCGTTGCGGAATGAAACGGATTCATCGCGTTCAGGTCGACGGCCGCTCCGACCGAGACGAAGAAAATCGGGATGAAGAACTGCGCAACGTCGTGAACCTCGCGCTGGATGTCGCGGCCGCGATCCGTTCTGGCCAGGACCAGCCCCGCTGCGAAGGCCCCGATGATCAGGGCCGAACCGGCCAGGTCGGCCAGATAGGCGAGCCCGAACGCGAACATGACCGAGGTGAAGAAGAGCGCCTTCCCGACACGAACGCGTTCCACGAGCTGGAGGAGTTTTGGTGCGAGGAGCGAGCCGAGGAACAGGGCGACGACGACGAATCCGAACGCGACGACGAAGGTCCTGCTCACGCCGAGGATCGTCAGGTGCCTGCCTGCCGCAATCGCGCTGACGACGGTCAGCAGGACCAGGCCGAGGATGTCGTCGAGGACCGCTGCTCCCAGGATCACCTGGGACTCGTCGCTTCGGAGATGTCCGAGGTCCGAGAGCACGCGAGCTGTGATTCCGACGGACGTGGCGGTCAACGCTGCGCCGAGGAATACCGAGAGCGTGACCGGATAATGCAGCCACATTCCGATGCCGTATCCGCCCGCGAAGGGGAGGATCACCCCGGCCAGGGCCACGGCGGTGGCGGCGCCGCCCACGGCAAGCAGGCGGGAGATATCGGTCTCGAGCCCGATCAGGAAGAGCAGCAGGATCACCCCCAGCTCCGACAGGAGGTGCAGCGTCGGATCGTGGGCATCGATCAGATGAAGGCCCGAGACGCCGATGACGATGCCGCCGGCCATCTCGCCCAGGACGGCCGGCTGGCCGATTCTCTCGGCAAGTTCGCCGAAGATCTTCGCTGCCGCGAAGATTGCCAGCAGCGCCAGCAGGAGTTCCGCAATCTGCATCCTGCATTCTGTCCCGACAGTCGTGCCGATGTGTGCGGAAGTTTCGCCGTTTCTTTCCGGAGATCGGATTCGAGCGTGATTCAATACCGGACGACTCTATGTGCGGGTTGACCGGCTGGTACCGGCGCGCGGATTCGGCGCCCTCTTCGGAGATGCTGCAGGTGGTTCGCGGCATGGCGTCGTGCCTCGTGCACCGCGGCCCCGATTCAGCGGGTGAGTGGGCCGACGAATCGAGTGGTATCGCGCTCGGGTTCCGGCGACTGTCGATCATCGATCGATCGGCTGCCGGGAATCAGCCGATGCATTCGAGCAGCGGACGGTTCGTGATCGCCTTCAACGGGGAGGTGTACAACTTCCGGCGAATCCATGAGGAACTCGGGTCTCCGGAACTGCATGGTCATTCGGATACCGCGGTCATTCTCGCAGCGATCGAGCGCTGGGGCGTCGCCGTGGCGGTCGGTCGCTTCATCGGGATGTTCGCCTTCGCGCTCTGGGATCGCGAAGAGCGATGCCTCTTTCTCGTCCGCGATCGCCTCGGCGTCAAGCCTCTCTACGTTGGGAAGGTTCGAGGCGGAATCATCTTCGGCTCCGAGTTGAAGGCGTTCGGGGCTCATCCGGAGTTCGCCGCGGAGATCGATCGCGCTGCTCTCGCCCTGTTCACCCGCTACAGCTACATTCCTGCGCCGCTGACCATCTTTCGCGGCGTGGTGAAACTGAATCCTGGATCGATGCTGGTCGTGCGTGATCCGCTCGATCTTCCTCAACCTGAAATCTATTGGTCTGCGCGGGACGCAGCCGTACGCGGCGCTGCGAACCGTTACAGCGGGAGCGAAGAAGGCGCGGTGGATGAACTGGCTGCGCTGCTCGATGACTCCATCGCGCTTCGTCAGATTGCGGATGTTCCGGTCGGAGTGTTTCTGTCCGGCGGTGTCGATTCGCCGACCGTCGCTTCCATCATGGCGGCGCAGGCCACCTCGCCGGTGAAGACGTTCACCATCGGAACCGAGGATCCTGCGAGTGACGAGTCGGCAGCTGCAGCTGCGATTGCTGTCCATCTCGGCACCGAGCATGTGTCCCATCGGGTGACCGGTGAGGATGCGCTCCGGCTGATCCCGGAACTGCCGCGCATTTACGACGAACCGTTCGCCGACTCGTCAGCGATCCCGACGCTGCTCGTTTCGCGGCTGGCCCGTCAGCACGTGACCGTTGCTCTGTCGGGTGACGGCGGCGACGAACTGTTCGGGGGGTATCCGCGCTACACGCCCGGACGGCAGCTCTGGGCCGCCACTGCGCGACTTCCGCAGTTTGCACGGCGAACCGTGGGCAAGGTCCTCAAGTCAGCCTCGCAATCGCCCGTTTACCGGGAGATGGAGCGGTCCTTCGGTCCGCTGCGCGCGGTGCGGCTCGGCTCGAGGGGCGCGAAGTTCGCGGATGCGCTGCTCAGCGAGGATCGTGATGCGCTCTATGTCGAGACGCTTGCACAGTGGCGCGACCTGGTGCGCGACGTTCCGGAGGTGGCCGATCCATTCCGGCCGACGTTACGCGCTCCGCTTGCCACGCACGCCGAGCGGGCCATGTTGCTCGACCTCATCACCTATCTGCCCGACGACCTGCTCGTGAAGGTGGATCGCGCCAGCATGTCGGTGAGTCTGGAGGCGCGCGAGCCGCTGCTCGATCACCGGATCGTCGAGTTCTCGATGCGCCTGCCGCTGCACATGAAGATCCGCGACGGGCAGGGGAAGTGGATCCTGCGTCGCGTGCTCGAACGGTATCTCCCGACTTCGTTGATGCCGCGGCGCAAGCTCGGCTTCAGCGTGCCGGTGGGGAGCTGGCTGCGCGGACCCCTGCGGGAATGGTCGGGAGAGCTGCTCGACGCGCGTGCGATCCGGGACGACGGGTTCTTCGATGCCGATCTCGTGGAAACTCGCTGGCGCGAACATCTGGCGAACGAACGAGGTTGGGACAACCATCTCTGGACCGTGCTGATGTTTCAGGCATGGCTCCGGGAGTGGCGCGCCGAGGGAGCGCGTCGTGCGCGAAGCGCGGCAGGATCGTGAGGGAGCAGGAGGAGTTCGGAATGTCAGAGCTGAATGTGGTGAATATTGACGCCTCTATCGTGGTTCACTACACTCGCGGATTCTTCCTCGGGAAGGGCGACGTAGCCAAGTGGTAAGGCAGAGGTCTGCAAAACCTCTATTCGCCGGTTCGATCCCGGCCGTCGCCTCCATTTCCTTCCCTGCACCGGCGAATTTCTCGCTGCAGTCCGCAGTCGAATCCCACGGGTGGTACGTGCTCGCCCCGTTCCGCTGGTCGAAGGACGATCAACGGTTGCGCCGCGCCGAGCAGATCGGCGCGCGAGTCTTCGAGCTGACGCTGCGCCATGAAGGTGCCCGGATCGTCGTCGACCTGGATCGTGACCTAACGGCGAGGGAACGCGCCGGACTGGAGTCGCGCATCGCGCGCATGCTGCAGTTCGGTGTGGAACTCGATGAATTCCACCGGCTCACTCAAAACGTCGAGACTCATCGGTGGGTGAGCGAGGCGGCGTTCGGACGGCTTCTCTGCGGAACGACGCTGTTCGAGGACGCCGTAAAGATCATCGCTACCACGAACACGACCTGGCGCCAGACGATGCGCATGGTGGAACTGCTCGTCGAAAAATGCGGGCGGAAGTCGCGCGACGGACATCGGGCGTTTCCCGCTCCGCGCGATGTCGTTCGATTCAGCGTCGAGGAGCTTCAGGAGGAGTGCCGTCTCGGCTATCGAGCGAAGACGATGCACGCCCTTGCGGAGGGCGTGGTGGAGGGCTCGATCGATCTCGCCGCGATCGCGGATCCGGCCCAGAGCACGAAGGATCTGTTCGACAGTTTCAAGCAACTCCCTGGAATCGGTCCTTACGGTGCGGCGCACCTGCTGGCGATGGAAGGGCGTCACGACTTCATCGCCGTCGACAGCGAGTTCCGTCGCTTCGTTCGCGAGAAATATCACGGCGGGCGAACGGTGTCCGATGCAGCCATGCTTCGGCGCTATTCGAAATGGGGACGCTGGAAGTACATGGCGTACTGGTCGGAATTGTGGGGAAGCGTGGCCGGGGCAATCGAGCCGGAAGGGGACAAGTAGTGTACGCCTCCAGGGGCGCATCGCGGAATATTGACCTGACGCCATTCCGTTTGGATAATCTAACTTCAGCACGTAAAGTAAGCGACTGATTCTTCAATCGTTTACGTGCTTACATGGGGAGCACGTGGACGATCGGATCAAACAGCTTCTCAAAGACCTCGGCAGCGCGATCAACGAGTCGATTTCCAACTCGGATGACGTCAACCGTCACATCCAGGAGATCCGGGACAACGGCTACGACCTGTACGTCGTCCTCGACGCCACCATCGGATTGAACCGTCAGGATGGAGACGACATCGAGGTCGAGCCGGTCCCCGCAGAGCCGGTCGTCATCGACGAACGGCAAATCCAGTTCCGCATCAACGTCAACGATCTTTCGCTGCTGCGATCCCTCGGAATCGATCCAACGCGAAAAGTCCGGAGCGCGCGCCGAATCGAGCCGCTGCAGCCGAGTGACGAGAACTGACCTTCCGAACCTTCGCGACGTTGCGCCGGCCGCACTCACGGCCGCGCTTCGTGGGGCCGTCTCTCCCTCCTTCCGTGTGACGCAGGTCGCGGAATGGCTGCATGTTCGCGGCGTGCGGACCTTCGAAGAGATGACGAACCTGCCGAAGGAGACGCGCGATAGGCTTGCCTCGCGGTTCACGATCGCACTGCCCGAAGTCATCGAGCGGACGACCCCGGCCGCCGATGGCAGTCAGAAGTACCTGCTCGCGCTCGCGGACGGGAATCGAATCGAGTCGGTGTACATGCCGATGAGCGACCGTACCAGCATCTGCCTTTCATCCCAGGCAGGCTGCGCGGTCGGTTGCACGTTCTGCGTCACCGGCTTCTTCGGCGCGGGCCGCAACCTCACGCCCTCCGAGATGCTCGGCCAGGTGCAGACGATCCGCGAGGAGAAAGGCATCGCGCCTGAGATGCTCAACGTCGTCTTCATGGGGATGGGTGAGCCGCTGCTCAACTTCGACCATCTCGTGACGACACTCGACATTCTCTACAGGACGATCGCCCCGAAGCGGATCACTGTTTCGACGTCGGGGATCATTCCTGGAATCGAAGCGCTGGCGAAACTCGATCGCCGGCCAAACCTCGCCATCTCGATCAATGCTCCCGATCGAAAGCGCCGCGAGGAGATCATGCCGATCACCGCAAAGTATCCTCTCGAGGAGCTGGTCGATTCGATGCGTCGCTATCCGGTGGAAAAGGGGCGCGACCTGACCGCCGAGTATGTGCTGCTGGCGGGTTACAACGACTCGGTCGACGACGCCGCGCAGCTCGCGCGCCTGCTGAAGGGATTGCAGATCAAGGTGAATGCGATTCCGTTCAACGCCGATCCCAACCTTCCTGCGTGGATGAAGCGGCCATCCGATGTCGCCATCGATCGTTTCGTCGATACGCTGGTCCGGCGGCACGTGCGCGTGACGGTGCGCCGGTCGAAGGGACGCGACATCGCAGCGGCATGCGGGCAGCTGCGTGGCAAGAGCGAAGCGAAGAGCCGCGCCACCGGAGGGCGGACGATCGAAGGCCGTTGAAGTGTCAGCCAACATTGTCCCGTCGCGCCTTCGTTTGAGTTAGGGCAAATCGGCACCTTTTTGCTCAAACAACTGCTAATTTGTAATCGGCCGCAGCGACTCGTCGAGTCCAACCCGGGGAAGGGTCTTGACTCGGACTGATCGCTGTCTGGTAGGGTCGTATACCGAATGACGCAGAAGTATCTCTTTGCCGACGAGTGTGGCAACTTCGATTTTTCTGCAAAGAATGACGCGTCCCGATACTTCATCCTCGCGACAGTAGTATTGACTGACTGTTCGGTGGGGAGCGAACTTCTAAATTTGCGTCGACAGTTGGCGCGTCGTGGCGAGCTTCTCGACATCAAGCATTTTCACGCGAGCCAGGATAAGCAGTGGGTACGGGACAAGGTGTTTGGCGTGCTCGCCGACGCTCACTTCCGTGTCGACGCGACGATCCTGGAAAAAAGAAAGGCGTTTCCAGCAGTTCGAAAGTCCGACGCGTATTTCTACCAGCACGCCTGGTGGAACCACATGCGCCGCGTTGCGCCGGCGGTGTTTACGGGCGACGACGATCCCCTTATCGTGGCTTCGTCGCTTGGCTCGAATGCCAAGCAGCACTCATTCCACAGTGCCGTAAAAGAAGTGATGGCGCAGGTGATACGTGCCGCAACTCCTCACGTCGCATTCTGGCCGTGTGCTTCAGAGCCCTGCCTTCAGGTCGCTGACTATTGCGCATGGGCAATCCAGAGGAAGTGGGAGGCCGGCGACGCGCGCAGCTACGAACTGATTAAAAACAGGATCGGCAGTGAAGCCGATCTCTACGCGTCCGGGACCACGTACTACTACTAAAAACGGACCGGCTACCCGCCGAAGCGGGAGAGCCCCCAGGGCTCTTGTCACCGGTCGCCTTTAACTTGAGTTCTCGGTTGATCGCCCCATTTGCAAGAGGGGACGGAGCGAATCTACGCTCAGGCACCACGTAGAGTCAATTCGGGTACAGGCACCACGTAGAGTCAATTCGGGTAACGTTTTGATCCGAGGTTACCTTCCCCCGTTGAGGCAAATCAGCTTGCTGAGCGTTTTGGCAGTTGGGCGACCACGTCCGACTGTCGAGAGCGTCGAGCTCTCGACTGCCCTCATGCAAGTTGCGCTGTAGTGACTGAACCAGGCCTCGCAAGCCCGAGTGCTACGAGTCTTGACAGGGCAGTGGCCCGCTCGACGCGGACCACAGTCGGGCGCGGTCGCCCAACTGCCAAAGGGTTCTTCGGTGATCGAAGAGAAGCTGCTGGCGATGAAGAGCGTGCGACGCCCGTCAGTCCCGGCGGTCCGCCTGTCCAGCCAGAAAGCCGGGAGAAAAGATCTCGGCGATTTTCGCTTCATCGAGCAGCTCACGCTCCCGGAGAATCTGAGGGATCGTCTTGCCGCTCTTTGCGGACTCCTTCGCGACCTCCGCTGCCGCCGCGTAACCGATGATTGGGTTCAGGAACGTCGCAAGCGCCGGTGAGCTGATGTAGTAAGCCTCGCAACGCTCGCGATTCGCCTCGATGCCGCGAATGCACTTGTCGACGAATACCGGCAGGTAGTTTTTCAGGATCTCGATGGAGAACGTCAGCTCGAAGGCCATCAGCGGCATCATCACGTTGAGTTCGAGCTGTCCCGCCTGCGCTGCGAATGCCACCGCGGTGTCGGCACCGATCACGTGGAAAAGCAGCTGGTTCATGCACTCGAGCATGGATGGGTTGACCTTGCCGGGCATGATGGAGGAACCGGGTTGGACCGACGGGAGCGTGATCTCCGCAAGGCCGGTCTGGGGACCGCTCGCCAGCAGTCGCAGGTCGTTGGTCACCCGCGTGAGTTCCAGGGCCAGATTTCGTAGCGCCGACGACACCGCGACGACCGGCAGTTGGGATTGCATCCCTTCGCGCAGGTCGTCGATCGCCTCGAGTTCCAGTCCCGTCAACTCGGCCAGGTGGCGGATGACGACGTAGCGGTACCCGGTCGGCGCATTGATTCCGGTTCCCACTGCGGTCCCGCCGATGCCGAGTTGCCGCAGTTCGTCGCCGGCATCGAGCAGCAGGCGCGTGGCGCGACGGACTGCCGCGGCATAGGCGTTGAATTCCTGGCCGAGAGTCACGGGAACGGCGTCAGCGAGATGAGTGCGTCCCGACTTGATCACATCCGCGAACTCGGCTCCCTTGCCCGCCAGCGCCGCAGAAAGTCCTTCGAGCTGGGGCGTGAGCTGGTCGAGCAGCAGCAACGTGGCGATGCGGATGGCCGCGGGAAAGACATCGTTAGTCGACTGCGCCATGTTGACGTGATCGTTCGGGTGAACGGGCGAATACTCGCCCAGGTTTCCGCCGAGGGTGAGATTCGCGAGGTTGGCGATGACCTCGTTGCAATTCATGTTGAAGGAGGTTCCCGCTCCCGCCTGGAAAACGTCGACGACGAAATGAGAGCGGAAGCGTGAATCGCCGAGAATGCGGTCGCAGGCGTCGATGATGGCGCCGGCCACGGTCGCATCGAGAGCGCCGAGTTCCCGGTTGGCGATCGCTGCCGATTTCTTGAGCAGCACGAACGATCGGATGAACTGGGGATGCTCCCGAAGTCCGCTGATCGGGTAGTTTTCGACGGCCCGCTGGGTCTGCGCACCGTAAAGAGCTTCGGCCGGCACGTTGACTTCACCAAGGGTGTCTCTCTCGATTCTGTGTGACTTGCTCGGCTCTGGTTCCGGTTTCATGATCAGGTAGCGTACAGGAGTGATGCCAGCCGCGGAACCGGTTCGCCGGGAACGGCACGACGGGCAATCATCGTCTCGCTCGGGCAGGCCAGATCGCCTACCATGCTCCTGCAATGATCCGGCAGAATCTGGGCGACATGCTGCTCGCAGCGAATCTGATCGACCAAGTGCAGATGCAGGTCGCACTCGCGGAGCAGCAGCAGAGCGGCAGGCGTTTCGGGTCGACGCTCGTCGATCTCAAGTTCATCGATGAGAACGTCCTCGCCGCGTTTCTATCGAGGCAGATGGACGTCCCCTGCATCAGCCTGCTGCATGTCGACATCCCGAAGAAAGTGTTGCGCAAGATTCCCCGCGAACTGGCCCGCGAGTGCAAGGCGATCCCGGTGCGCCTCGACGGCGAGCGGCTCGAAGTGGCGATGGTCGATCCAAGCGACGAAGATGCGGTCCTCAAGATCAGGACGGCAACTCTGCTCGACATCGTGCCGCTCATCGCGCCGGAGAGCTCGATCGAATCGATGATCGAGCGCTTCTACCCCGAGCCGCGGCTCGATGGGGACGACACGATGTCGTACGCAGCGCCACGCGCGAGGAACTCTCCGTCCGATCCGGTCTTCTGGGATGTGATCGCCGATCTCGACAGCGGCGATCTGGACGAGCGGCTCACCCGCATCGAACAGAATCTGGACCGCGTGTGGATCCTGCTCGAAAAGGTGCTCCGGGTGCTCGAAGCTCGCGACGTTGCGCGCCCCGCCGACCGCTGAAGTGCGAGGGAGGAACGCCGGTCAGGGTTGCGTGTTGGACCTGGCTGGTGGTTTCGGCTGAGGATGTTGGCCACCGCTTCCATCGTCTTCCAGGTAATCGTCGCCCTCGGCGCGACCGGACGCTTCCTGCCGATCTGTTTCTTTCTGGCGTTCCCTGCCGACCCTGGCGCGGGCCTCGGCTTCCGCTTCCTGTCTTTTCCGATCCGCCGACCGCTCCCGCGCTTTCTCCTCGTCCGTCTTCTCAGGCTCGGGGGGAATCACGATCGGGCGCTGGATCTTCGTCGTCGTGATGTGGCCTTGATTCATCGCCTTGAGGGTTTC
>JBKJVD010000148.1:0-6689 GCA_046590585.1 Thermoanaerobaculia bacterium
ATCCCTCCCTCTAGTCACGAGGGCAGGAGGATCAAGAGGGCTCCCTCATCCGGCCTCTGGCCACCTTCTCCCGCTGCGGCAGGAGAAGGGGAACCTGCATGATTTCCGTCGCTTCAATCGGCGGCGGTATTCCGCGAGTCTCTTAACCTCACATCGCCACCGAGGGCGGGAGGCGGACTTCCACCCACTGAAAACCCGGAAGGTCCGTAATTCAGCATTCAGCACTCATTCAGCATTCCTTCGCGCTCCTTGCCGTGGCGCCGCGAATCGCGCATTCTCTCGGCAGATGGCGCATCAATCGAATGAGGTCCTGCGAAAACTGCTGCACATTGGTTTCGGCTTATGTGTGTTCGCGCTCCGCTGGCTCACCTGGTGGCAGGCGGCGATCGTCGCGTTGATCGCGATCCTCAACAATCGACTGGTGCTTCACCGCGTGTTCGGAAGGCGCGTGTCGCGTCATGAGCAGGGTTACGACGCCGGGATCATGTTGTATCCGACGGTTGTCCTGCTGCTCCTGGTGATCTTCCGGCACGACCTGGTCATTGCAGGAACGACGTGGGCGATTCTCGCGTTCGGCGACGGGTTCGCGACACTCGCCGGCAAGACGATCCGCGGTCCGCGCCTGCCATGGAACCGCGACAAGAGCTGGAGCGGCTTCATCGCCTTCATCGCGTTCGGGTTCGTTGGGGCCCTGGCGGCGTGGATGTTTCTCAATGCCGAGACGCGCTGGCTGCCGGCCGCGGTGATCGTGGGACTGGCAGTGGTGGTCGCGGCGATCGTGGAGTCGCTGGCGCTGCCGATCGACGACAACATCAGCGTGCCGCTGGTGAGCGCGCTCGTGCTGGTGTCCGCTGCGCATGTGACGATGCTGCCAGACCTCGATGTGAGCCGCACCGCGCTTGCGTGGATCGGCGCGAATACGCTGCTTGCGATCGTTGGATTCGCTGCGAAGAGTGTGAACGCTTCCGGAATGATCGGAGGCTGGTGTCTCGGAACGATCCTGATCGTGTTCGGTGGATGGCCGCTCTACGTTGCGCTCCTCGTCTTCTTCGTCATCGGCAGCGGCGCCACGAAGCTCGGCTACCGGCGAAAAGCGGCCGACGGACTCGCACAGGAAGAGGGTGGAAGACGTGGATTCCGGCATGCCTTCGCGAACGTCGGCGTGGCGGCGTTCATCTCCATCCTTCTTTCGATGATGGAGAGCTGGAACCTCCTGCTGTTCGCGGCGATCGCAGCCCTCGCGACCGCTGCCGCCGACACGGCGGGGTCGGAGATCGGCCAGCTCTTTGGAAAACGGGCGTTCCTGCCGCTGTCGTTCCGATCCGTGCCTCGCGGAACGGAAGGCGCGGTCTCGATCGAGGGGACGTCCGCGAGCCTGGCCGCTTCGTTCGCCGTGGCTGCGATCGGCGTCTTCGCCGCTTTTCACTCCAACATCGCCTATCCCTCGCTGCACGGGGTCTCTTTCCAGCGTATGTCCGGGCCGATTGTGCTGATCGGACTGGCCGGCTTCATCGCCGCCTACATCGAAAGCATCGTCGGAGCATGGGATCGAACGCGGGAGCGGACCATTCCAAACGAAGTCATGAACTGGTTCAATACTCTGGTGGGCGCGCTGCTCGTCGTCATGTACGGACTTACGTTCGCCGCGTAGGACGTGTGGGGCGAGTTCCTCGGGTTCCTCGGGTCCTCGGGTTCCTCGGGTTAGTTCGAGTGGCGGGGTGGAGGAGATCAACGCCAGGGGCCCGGGGCGGGTAAACTGCGCTCGATGGCTAACCAGGAATTGAAGAAAGTCGTGATCGTGGGGCGGCCGAACGTCGGCAAGTCGACGTTATTCAACCGTCTCGCGGGGTCGCGCCGGGCGCTCACTCACGACCTGCCGGGGATGACGCGTGACCGGCTGAGCGAGGTCGTGGCGCTCGATGACGGGCGGCTCTACGAGCTGACCGATACCGGTGGACTCGAGTACGGCGACACGCCGATGTCGGCCTATGCAGATGAAATCAAGATGCAGGCGAAACAGGCGCTCGATGAGTCGGACCTGATCCTGTTCGTCGTCGATGGCTCCGCCGGGGTGCTCCCCGAGGATCTGGACATTGCGCAGGATCTGCGTCGTGACTCGGCGAAGACGATCGTGCTGGTGAATAAATGTGACCGGAAGGATGCCGAAGCGGCGGTGAGCGAGTTCTATGAACTCGGGCTCGATCGACTGCTTCCGGTATCCGCGGAACATGGACTGGGGATGGAGGAACTCCATCAGGAACTGAACGTCGCCATCCCCGCGGATGCGCCGGTCGAAGAGGAAGACGAGCCGGAAGACGCGCCATTCCGCGTGGCCATCATCGGACGACCGAATGTCGGCAAGTCATCGCTGCTGAACCGTCTCACGAACGAAGAGCGCGCGGTGGTCTCGCCGATCTCGGGAACGACCCGCGACGCCATCGATATGGAGATTCACCGCGGGAGCCAGTTCTACAAGATCATCGACACGGCTGGCATCCGGCGCAAGGGGAAGACCACCGACGAAGCGGAGAAGCTCTCGGTCATCTCGGCGCGCAAGGCGATCGAGCGTTGCGAGATTGCACTGGTCGTCATCGATGCAGTGGACGGTGTGACCTCGCAGGACGCGACGGTGGCCGGGTACGCGGACGATGCGGGAAAGGCAGCGCTGATTCTCGTCAACAAGTGGGACGTGGCCGAGCACTCGCAGGACGATGCGAAGAAGTTCGAGGACATGATCCGCTTCAAGCTGAAGTTTCTCGCGTACGCGCCGCTCGAGTTCATCTCGGCGAAGAGCGGACGGCGCGTGGAAAAGATCTTTCCGCGCATCGATTCGATCGTGGCCGGCTATCGCACGCGCTACCGCACCTCCCAGCTCAACGAAATCCTGGAGCGCGCCATTCGCGGCCACCAGCCGCCGGCTGTCAGGGGCAGGCCGCGACGCTTCTACTATGCGACGCAGCTCAAGACCCAGCCGCCGACGATCGCGCTGTTTTCGAACGTCGACGAACCGCTGCACTTCTCTTACCGTCGCTATCTCGAGAACCAGTTCCGCGAGGAACTCGGCCTGAGCGGATCGCCGATCCGGCTGGTGCTGCGCGCCCGCAAGGGCATGAAGAGAGAGTAATCAGCGGCGGGGTTACGACGGGTTGGATCAGCAAGGCGCTGTATGTGGTGATGGCGCTGGTCTGGATTGTCCCGGACCCGCCGGATCGAACGCGCACCGCGAGCCGGAGATCGATGAGCGCCGGCGTGAATCCCAGGTCTGAGCCGTGAATCCGCCGGCGGTATACTCTCCTGGTCCTTCGGGAACAATCTCTGGCACCGGTGAAGAACTAACTCAATGACGCAACGGATCGCCACGATTGCTCCCTTGCCGGATCTGCCGGGACTCGCGCTCTACGTCGCGGCGTTTCTCGCGGTGTCGGTCGGCGTCGCCCATTCGTGGCTGGGTGAGCGATACATCCTCATCCGCCTGTTCCGCCGTAGCGATCTCCCCACGCTTTTCGGCAGCACGGAGTTCACGACACGCACGCTCCGATTTGCCTGGCACGTGACCTCGGTGGCCTGGTGGGGCTTCGCGGCGATTCTGGTGCTGATGGCTCGTCCGGCCTTCTCGCGGGCCTCAGTCGGGATCGTCATCGGTTTCACGTTCCTCGTCCATTTCCTGATCGCGGTTGCTGGTTCGCGCGGCAGGCACTTGTCCTGGATCGTGTTTCTGCTCATTGGAGCGTTGGCGATTTACGCAAGCCGGGGATGACTGCGCGGGTCACCGGCCCGCTCGAGGTCCGGAATCCAGGAGTCCTTCGACCGCTATCATCGTGGAATGACCGTGATCGAAGTGCCGGCCTCGATGTTGCCGCCGATGGTCCGGCTTGGGGGCGGATCGTTCCTGATGGGCAGCATCGACGGCCGCGATGATGAGCGTCCCGTGCACCGGGTCTCGATCGGAACGTTCGCGATCGGCGTCACGCAGGTCACGAACCTGGAGTACGACCACTTCGTGCGGAACGCGCCGCACTCAGAGGCTCCGCAAAGGAACGAGCCGCGGTTCAACGATCTGCGACAGCCGGTGGTCGGGGTGTCCTGGCTCGACGCTGCGAGTTACTGCACGTGGCTTGGATCGGTGACCGGGCTTCCGGTCCGTCTGCCTCGGGAAGCGGAGTGGGAATTCGCGGCTCGCGGCGGCCTGGAGGCGTCTCTCTTTCCCTGGGGAGACGAACCGCCGCAGACACGAGCAGGCTATGGCGAGCGATGGCTCAACGGCCCCGAGCGCTGTGGTGGCGGAACTCCGAACGGGTACGGGCTCTTCGACGTCTGCGAAAATGTTCACGAGTGGTGCAGCGACTGGTACGCGGCGGACACTTACGCGCGCTCACACGGGCACGATCCTCACGGACCCGGCGACGGTGCCAGGCGAGTGTCACGTGGCGGTTCGTGGCGGCATCGCGTGAAGGTCAGCCGCTGCGCGGCGCGCTCCAGTCTTCCTCCCGACCTTCACTACAACGACTACGGCTTCCGCATCGCCTGCGATGGAACGTGATCGCAGCGGCTCTCCGAATCGCGCGGGGTTCCTCCGCATCATCGTTCCGAGCTAGACTATCTGTAGTCTGAAGGAGGAACGGCTCATGCCAAAGTTTGTGATCGAGCGTGATATCCCTGGTGCCGGAAAGCTGACGGCCGAGGAACTGAAAGCCATCTCGCAGAAATCGTGTGGAGTCCTGAGCAACATGGGGCCCCAGATTCAGTGGCTTCAGAGCTACGTGACGGGCGACAAGATCTACTGCGTTTACATCGCGCCGGATGAAGCAATGGTCCGGGAACATGCCAGCCAGGGCGGCTTTCCGGCCAACCGGGTTTCGCAAGTGACTTCCATCATCGATCCCACGACCTCGGAGTAAGAACCGGTGTGGAACTGCCCGGCTGATCCAGCCGGGCAACCCGGTTCCGGGCAAAGAAAGAGATGAACCGCTGCGGTATCATCGAGCCATGCTCTTCCTGGTGTCGCTCTGCCTCGGATCCCTGCTTGCTGCCCGTCCCGTTCCGCCCGTCGCACCCGTCCCGCGTGTTCCGGTCAAGATCGAGACGATCGCCCGCGACCTCGTCACCAACTTCAACGCGAGACGCTTCGCTGCGGCCACCAGGGAGTTCAACGAATCGCTGGCGCAGGTGGTGACGCCTGCGGTGCTGGCCGAGCAGAAGACGATCATCGATTCCCAGGTGGGAGCCTTCCTCTCGATCACTTCAGCGCGGGAGTACCGGCACGACGATTTTCCGGTGGTCGAGCTGACGTGCCGCCACGAGCGGGCGTCGATCGCGTTTCGTGTGGTGTTCGATCACTACAACCGGATCGGGGCCATCTTTACCGATCCCGTCGTGGCGCCCAAAGTGGATGCTGAACTGGAGGCGGCCGCGCGCGAGTTCCTAAAGAACTTCGCAGCTGGAGAGTTCGAGAAGGCGACGAAGGGATTCAATCCTTCGATGCGGACGCAGCTCACTCCCGCCAAACTGGCGGAGCTCGGTCAGTCGATCGCATCGAGGTTCGGCAAGTTTCGTTCTGTCGATGAGGTTTCTCAGGCCAGCGACGAGAAGTTGAGGGCGGTCACGATCAGTGCCTCCTTCGACAAGTCGCCCGTCGAAGTGCGGCTCGTGTTCAGCGTCGACGGAGCAATCGCCGGCCTCAGAATCGGACCTCTCACGACGGTCAGGTAAGGAGTGGGAGGGGATGGACCGTTGCTCGCCCAGAGCGACATCGCTTCGCTGAACCGGCTCGCGATTCGCAAGAGCATCCGGCGTGAATCATCTGCAACGCTGCAAACTCATCTCTGCCATCGCTTTCGCGCTCCTGCTGACCGGATGCCGGTCTATCCAGCCCCAGAGCTTCGCGGCCGCGACACCTCGTTTCGAACCCGACAGGTTCTTTGAGGGAGAGGTGCATTCCTGGGGCGTGGTCGAATCGCCGGGGGGCAGGCCGAAGAGCCGGCTTCGCGCCGACCTGATGGGACGACGCGATGGCGCTGACGTCGTGATCACCCAGGACTTCAAGTTCGAGGACGGGAAGACGAAGCAGCGCGTATGGAAGATCCGGCGGATTGATGAACATCACTACGCGGCAAGCGCCAGTGACGTGATCGGTCCTGCCATCGGGGAGGCGTTCGGGAACGCGTTCCACTGGAAATACACGTTGCAGTTGAGACCGGGAAATCCGCTCACGAGAGTTCGAATGGAACACTGGATGTATCTCACCGGTGACGGGACGACTCTGCTCAACCAGGTGGTGATCCGCAAATTCGGAGTGATCGTGGCCCGGACCACCGAATACTTTCAGCGTGGATCCGTTCCGGTGCCATCCGTTCAATCGCGCTAGCTGCTTCCCTCGGGATCGACCGGGCTACCGCCGCGCCTCGAGCGCCACCGCAGCTATAATCGACGTATCGATTGTCCCTCCATGCGATGCCCCGATCGTAAGGCCACTGCGGATGCGGTCTGGTTGCGGGTTGCCATGCTCGTCTTGATCTGCGGCGTCGCTACGATCGCGCCGGCACTCGATTCGCGAAAGGCGATCGCGCAGTACGTCCGATCCACATGGGAAGAACGCCTGCCGCACAACACTGTGCGTGCGCTCCTTCAGTCACGCAGCGGCTTCCTCTGGATCGCCACGTATGAGGGCGTCGTTCGATTCGATGGCGCCG
>JBKJVD010000026.1:0-7549 GCA_046590585.1 Thermoanaerobaculia bacterium
GCCACGCGGCTGCGCTCGCGGATCAATTACGCCAGCTGGGTTGCCTACATTTTCGGCCTCGGCGCTCTG
The DNA here is from genome assembly GCA_046590585.1 of Thermoanaerobaculia bacterium. GTDB lineage: Bacteria > Acidobacteriota > Thermoanaerobaculia > Gp7-AA8 > Gp7-AA8 > JBKJVD01. The sequence goes on from JBKJVD010000026.1 coordinate 70, forward strand.
CTGGTCTTCCGTCCCGTTGGAGTCGCTTCGATCGCGGCGGGACTGATCCTGTCGATCATCTACTACGCAATCCCGGCCGAACCGCCCGATGCATCGGGGAAGAAACGATCATTAGTTACGACGTTCCGCCAGCAGTTCAAGTTCGAGCGCGTTTCGGTTCCGATCCCCGCGCTTCGCAAGCTCAAGTTCGTCTTCGTCGGGACTCCACTCATCGCCGCGCTGGTCGGATTCGGAGCGAACTCGCTCCTGCTGCAGCGTCCCATCGATACCATCATCAAGAAGAACGCCGCGTTCAGCGGGATGGAAGTTTCGGCTCACTACCAGTACTGGGTCATCCCCGGTGTCGTGGTCTATGACCTTCGCTCCCTGAGCGTCAAGCAGCGTCCGATCGACGTCCACACGGCGTTCCTCGAGTTCGCCCGCGAGATGAAAGCGAAAAAACTGGAGCGCGTTGAACTCGCCTACAAGGGAACCACGAAGTTCTCCATCGACGGAGCCGGCTTTCAGAAGCTTGGACAGGAGTACGACAAGAAGAACTTCGACTACGTCCTCTACTCGTTCCCGCGCCTGTTTCAATCCAATGACGCAAAGCCAGCGAATGACGGGCGCGATCCTGACGCCCTCCTGAAGTTCCACCGCTCGTGGTACGGAAGCGACGGCATGACCCGGTCGGCCCTTGCTGCAGTCGGCGGTTAGACTGCACGCTCCTAGGGCAGCAGATCTTCGCGCCTCAGGTCACTGAGGAGTGTCACCGTGTCGGTGAACTTGAACGCCCGGATTCCGACGCTCTGCGCGGCTTTCACGTTTTCCTGAAGGTCGTCCACGAAGACGCACTCGGCGGCCGCGACGCCGATCATCTCGAGCGCACGCAGGAAGAAAGCGGGATCCGGTTTTGCCACCCGGAGCAGGTGTGAAAAGACGAGGATGTCTCCTCGCTGGAACAGGTTCGGGAACTGTTTCGGGATCACCTCGGCATGTACCTCGTTCGAGTTCGAGAGGAAGGCCACGTCGTATTGCAACCTGACGCGATCGAGCAGATCCTCGGCGCCACGCACGGTGCCGTCGAAAAAGTCGCTCCAGATCTCCCGCATCCGGCGGATGCCACCTCGATAGCCGGCCTTCAGCACGAGGAACTCGTAAAAGTCGCTGAACGTGATCCAGCCCCGTTCGAGGTCGCGGTACCCCCCCGCCTCCTCGAGCAGGTCGACGAGTGCATCGCGTGTGACAGTGCTATCCACCCGGATGCTCGCCAGGACGCGCTCATAGTCGAGACGGATGAGGGTGTTGCCGAGGTCGAAGAGAAAGTACATGGCGTAGTCGTTACATCCTGAAGACGCCGACACGCGGCGGCTGAATCGGGGCGTTGTAAGAGATTGAAAGCCCCAGTCCGAGGTAGAGGCGCGTCTGCGCGGGATCGATGACGCCGTCATCCCACAGGCGCGCAGTTGAATAGTACGGGCTCCCCTCGGTCTCGTACTTCTGCAGGACCGGATCGGCGATGGCGCGTTCATCCTCGACGCTGAGTTCCTTGCCGTCCCGCGCAAGTTGATCGCGCTTGACCGTAGTGAGCACGCCTGCAGCCTGCTCGCCTCCCATGACCGAGATCCGCGCGTTGGGCCACATCCAGAGAAAGCGCGGGCTGTACGCGCGTCCGCACATGCCGTAGTTCCCGGCGCCGAACGATCCGCCGATGATCACGGTGAACTTCGGCACGGTCGCGGTGGCCACCGCGTGCACCATCTTCGCGCCATCCTTGGCGATGCCGCCGCGCTCGTACTGCTTGCCGACCATGAAGCCGGTGATGTTCTGAAGGAAGACCAGCGGGATCCTCCGCTGGTTGCACAACTCGATGAAGTGCGTGGTCTTGAGCGCCGACTCCGAGAAAAGTACGCCGTTGTTCGCGATGATCCCGACCTTGTAGCCGAAGATCCGGGCGAATCCGCAAACGACCGTCGTCGCGTAGCGCTCCTTGAACTCCTGAAACTTCGAGCCGTCGACCATCCGTGCAATCACTTCACGCACGTCGTACGGCTTCCGCAGGTCGCGCGGGATGACTCCGTAGAGTTCCTTCGCGTCGTAAAGCGGATCTTCCGGCTCGATCCGCGTCGGCGGTTCCTGCTTGTCGAAGCGGAGGTTCTCCACGATGTTGCGCACGATCGCGATCGCGTCGAGGTCATCCTCCGCGAAATGATCGGCCACCCCGGAGATGCGGGTGTGCACATCGGCGCCACCAAGATCCTCGGCCGTCACCTCTTCACCCGTAGCGGCTTTCACCAGCGGCGGTCCACCAAGGAAGATCGTTCCCGTTCCTTTCACGATCACCGCTTCGTCTGACATCGCCGGAACATAGGCGCCGCCCGCGGTGCAGGAGCCCATCACCGCCGAGATCTGTGGGATCTCCATCGCCGACATGACTGCCTGGTTGTAGAAGATCCGGCCGAAGTGCTCGCGATCGGGAAAGACTTCAGCCTGCAGCGGGAGAAACGCACCGCCCGAGTCGACCAGGTAAACGCATGGGAGCAGATTCTGCTGCGCAATCTCCTGTGCGCGCAGGTGCTTCTTCACCGTCATCGGAAAGTACGTCCCGCCCTTCACGGTGGCGTCGTTCGCGATGATCAGGCACTCACGACCTTGAATCCGGCCGACTCCGGTGATCATGCCGGCGGCCGGGGCGTCATCCTCGTACATGCCGTTCGCGGCCAGCGGCGAGAGTTCGAGGAACGGCGTGTCGGGATCGAGGAGTGCCGCGATCCGCTCACGCGGCGGAACCTTTCCCTGTTCCTTGTGTCGCGCCAGGTACTTCGGGCCACCGCCCAGCCGCGCCGTAGCGAGCCGTTCGTTCAATTCCTCGACGAGTCCCTGAATCCGATCGCTGTTCGCGCGGAATTCGTCGGACGAAGGATCGAGGTGTGTCTGGATTGGTTCCATCGTTTCGTGTCTCGCTCAGCGTGCTGCTCGAAGCGGGAAGTATATGTGGCCGAGGCGACGCGCAAACAACAGCTGTTCGTTGCGACTGAGCCGCGGAGAGAGGTTCGAGAGTTCCTTGACGAACCGGCGGGTGGCCCGGTCGCTCTCCAGGATGGTTTCGATGACCGGTCCAGGGTCCGTCGCAATCTCATCGATGAAGCCCGCGGTTCGGGCACTCGACGCGTCGAAGCGTTCATTCGCCAGGAAGAGTTTCCGGGCGGCGGCGCTCTCCATGACCTGCTTCCACCGTGTAGTTCCGCCGAAACCAGTGACGATGCCGATGTGGGCACCGGGGTGAGCGAATCGGGAACGCGGGGTCGCCACGCGCAGGTCGAACGCGAGTGAAAGGTCGAGCGCGCCTCCAAAGCAGTCACCGTCGATGAAACAGACCGTCGTCGCAGGCATCGATTCAATGGTGGCGAACAGTTCCTGGCCGCGGCGCGCGAACTCGTGGGCGCTCCAGCCGTCAAAGGAAGCCATCTCGGCCATGTCGGCGCCTGCTGCGAAGAGTCGCGGATTCCCCGACCGGAACAGGACCACCTCAGCCGCGGCGAGCGAGGTCACGACGGAATGGAGTTCGCGGAGTGCCACGCTCGACAGCAGGTTCATCCCGTCGTCGTTGAAGATGATTTCGACGACGCGTCCCTGCCGAAGCTGCGTGAATCGCATCAGGCGGCGGTAACGGCTCGACGGATCGCTTCCACCGCGGCCGAGGTCGGAGTTCCCGGCAGGAAGATCTCCCGGATTCCCATCGCCTTAAGCTTTTCGATGTCCTTCTCGGGGAAGATCCCCCCGGCGACGACGATGATGTCGTCCGCACCCTCGTCCTTGAGCATTCGCATGATCTCGGGGAAGAGGACGTTGTGAGCGCCGGACAGAATGGAAAGACCGATGGCGTCGACGTCCTCCTGGATGGCCGCGGCAACGATCTGCTCGGGCGTCTGGCGGAGGCCGGTGTAGATCACTTCCATCCCCGCATCACGCAGGGCCCGCGCGATGATCTTCGCTCCACGGTCATGGCCGTCGAGACCTGGCTTTGCGATCAGCACTCGAATTTTCTTCTCGCTCATCAATCGGTCTCCGGATGCTGCACCGGCCGGTCGCGGAAGACCGACAGGATGACGAGGTCGTGGTACGTCCCCTCGCGGTAAAAGTCCCGCTCCAGCTTTCCTTCCACGACGAAGCCGCTCGCCTGCAGGATGTGCTGGGCCCGTTCGTTATAGTCGAATACGTTGATCCGCAGCTTGTGCATGTTCATTTCGTCGAAGGCAAAACGGACCAGCGTCTTGATCGCATCGCTTCCGAAGCCCCGGTTCCAGGCCGCCGGCTCGCCGATGAAGAGACCGAACCACGCCGTGTGCGAAACCCAGTCGATGTCGTGAAGTGAGGCATTGCCAATGTGCATCCTGTCTTCTTTGCGCTCGATCGCAAAATGCCGCTCGCCCGCACTCGGATGCATGGCCCGGTCCAGCCACTCCACTTCATTCTGGAACGCGATCGGATAGCGCGCCTTCAAGGTCCGCACGATGTTGGGGTCGTTCATCCATCGATAGCAGCGCTCGGCATCCGCCTGCTCGAACGCACGGAGAATCACATGCTCGCCGGCGATCATGAAACGGCGACGCCCCTCCGGGGCCGGCGGGTCCAACTGTCGGTCAGTGCGGGTCATGCGGCGTGGGAGTGTAATACGGTGAGGGCTGTTGTCTGTCGGGTTTTGGGAAGCGACGGCTGTTGGCTGTTAGCTGTTGGCTGTTGGGAAAAGCAATGCGCCCTGGCTTTTCCCAAAAGCCAACAGCCAAAAGCCAACAGCCCGTCCTCGATGGAATTACCTGCCACTTCAGACGTTAAAGCACCCCGCATGCAGCAGTTTAGATACGATATCCGAAACGTAGCCATCATCGCGCACGTCGACCACGGCAAAACTACGCTCGTCGACGCGCTTCTCAAGCAGGCCGGAGCAATCCGCGCCAATCAGCAGGTCGAAGAGCGGGTCATGGATTCAAATGACCTGGAAAAAGAGCGCGGGATCACGATCCTCGCGAAGAACACTTCGATCCGCTACCTGGTCGATCAGCCCGACGCGCTCGGTCACGCCGTGCATCACGAGGCCACGCACACGGCCTCGGGGCACGACCTGCCCGCCGTCTTCGTTCACCCCTCCGAGGTGAAGATCAACATCGTCGACACGCCGGGCCACGCCGATTTCGGTGGCGAGGTGGAGCGCGTTCTCTCGATGGTCGATGGAGTCATCCTCCTCGTCGATGCCGCCGAGGGACCGATGCCGCAGACCCGCTTCGTCCTGCGCAAGGCGCTCGGCATGGCGCTGCTCCCCATCGTCGTCATCAACAAGATCGACCGCAGCGACTCGCGTCCCCAGGAAGTAGTCAACGAAGTGTTCGACCTGATGATCGAACTCGGCGCCTCGGACGAGCAACTCGACTTCCCGATCCTCTACGCGATCGGTCGTCAGGGCATCGTCCGCAACGAACTCGCAGACACCAACGACGACTGTCGTCCGCTCTTCGACGCAGTCCTCAAGCGCACTCCCCCGCCCCCGGGCATGGTCGATCAGCCGCTGCAGCTGCTCGTCAGCGCGATCGACTACAACGAGTATGTCGGGCGGCTCGGCATCGGACGCATCCAGCGCGGCACCATCAAGCAGGGTCAGGACATCATCCTCATACTGCGCGATGGCTCGCACAAGAAGGGCCGCGTCACGAGGCTCACTGCGTTCGAAGGCCTGCGCAAAGAAGAAGTGACCGAGGCTTCGGCCGGCGAGATCGTCTGCGTGGCCGGATTCACGGACGTCGAGATCGGCGAGACGTTCACGTCCGCCGAATCACCGGAAGCGCTCGAGCCGATCGCGATCGACGAACCGACCGTCTCCATGTTCTGGATGGTCAACGACGCACCGTTCGCCGGAACTGAGGGCAAGTACGTCACCTCCCGCAACATCAAGGAACGCCTCGAGAAAGAACTGCGCAAGGACGTTGCGCTCCGCGTGAAAGAGACCGGCCTGGCCGATCGCTTTGAAGTCAGCGGACGCGGCGAGCTTCACCTCTCCATCCTCGCGGAGAACATGCGCCGCGAAGGCTTCGAGTTCGCGCTGTCCCGCCCCCAGGTCATCCTCAAGGAGATCGCCGGGAAGACGTGCGAGCCGTATGAGGCGCTCGTCGTCGACATCGACGAAGCCCACGTCGGTCCTATCATGGAAAAGATCCAGAGCCGGCGCGGCGAGATGACCGACATGGTCAATCCAGGTTCAGGTCGGGTGCGCATCGAATTCAAGATCCCGACCCGCGGCCTGTTCGGCATCCGCACCGAGTTTCTTTCTGAAACGCGCGGCACCGGCCTGCTGTACCACACGTTCCTTCAGTACGGTCCCTTCAGAGGCGAGATGGCCAGCCGCACGCGTGGCGCGCTCATCGCAAAAGAGGGCGGCGATACGACCGCGTACGCGATCGAGCCGCTCCAGGAACGCTCCAGCCTCTTCCTCGGGCCGGGCGTCAAGGTCTATGGCGGCATGATCGTCGGTGAGAACTCGCGCGACGTCGACATGGTCGTGCAGGTCTGCCGCCTCAAGCACCTCACCAACATGCGCGCCTCGGGCTCGGACATGGCGGTGAAGCTGACGCCGCCCCGCCTCATGACGCTCGAGCAGTGCCTGGACTGGATCGAAGACGACGAACTCGTCGAAGTGACTCCGCTCTCCATCCGCATCCGCAAGCACATCCTCGACCATTCGACGCGCGAAGTCGCCGCGAAGAAGGCGAAGAAAGTATCCAACGCGCTCGACGCCTGAGCGGGACGTTCACGACCGCTGGCGTCGACCCTCGACGCCAGCCCGAGGAACTCCGATGAACCCCGAGGAACCCCGAGGAACCCCGAGGAACTCCGAGGAACCCCGAGGAACTTTCCCTCACACGCCCGGACTAATACGGGCGCTGCAGCGAGCCAGGATTTTCGCCGGCACGCAGCGAGATGAGGGCCCCTTCCTCACCGAGCTCGAGACATTCGAACAGGTTGCGCACGAACTGTCCCAGTCGATCGCCCTGGACGTGAGCGCTCTCGAGTGCATCGACCAGCTCGCGGGCCAGCGCCGCCGCTTCATCGCGCACAGTGTAGGCCTCGGGTGGATTGTCCTCGAGGTCGGAGAAGCGGAAGAGGAAGTTCGACAGCCCTTCCGCGAGGTCCATCACCTCGGGGGATTCGACGGACATCTCCTCGCAGTACTTTTCGAGATGACTCTGGATCCTCTCCGCCAGTCGCGCCGCGTGCGGCAGGTCGAGCGGGATGTCGATGTGCGCCATGCGTGGCAGTATCTCAGGTTTCCGGATTGCCGGAAGGCGCTGGAGCCTTTGACTCGCACTGACACCTGACACCTGACAGCCGCAGTCACTTCACGCGATAGCCAAGCTTCGCCAGTTCGAGTCGCGCGGCTCGGTCCATTACCTCATCACCCAGAACGTCGATGACCTTCACCAGGCCGCCGGGAGCCGTGCGCTGGTCCAGC
>JBKJVD010000115.1:0-22892 GCA_046590585.1 Thermoanaerobaculia bacterium
CAGGGCCGCCGAGGTGACTCGCGTGGTCATCACGTCCGGCAAGGTCTATTACGACCTGCGCGCTGCACGCGACAAGTCGAATGCGAACGTGGCCATCATCCGCCTCGAGCAGTATTACCCCTTCCCGCAGACGACGCTTTCGGACGCGCTGGCGCGCTTCACCAGCGCTGCGGACGTGGTCTGGGTTCAGGAAGAGCCGCGCAACATGGGCGCCTGGCCGGCGTTGCATGAGCGACTGGCAGCGGTATTAAGGGAAAACCAGAAGCTCCGCTACATCGGCCGTCCGATCTCTGCAGCTCCAGCGACCGGATCGCATCACCGCCACGACGAGCAGCAGAAAGCGCTCGTTGAGGCAGCAATCAACGGCTGATCCAGCTCGGTGCAGACGTTGAAAAAGGCGGCCTTCGGGCCGCCTTTTTCAGTCAGGGCCCCACGAGCGAGCTATATCTCAGGGTAGACCCGAAATGTATCCAGCGGATCATGTCCCACGCTCGTGACCGGCGTACATTCTCGTCACACCCGATGAGCAGGAACCCAATGAGCATGAGCGACCGGCGAGGGGAAACCCGCCACGAAATCATTCTTCCGATCAGCGTCGACGGCTGGGCTGCCACAACGCGGGACGTCAGCACGACCGGGGTGTACTTTCTCACGCAGCAGCGCTTTTCTGCGGGAACGCAGATCGACTTCGACCTCCCGCTTGCGCGTCTCGCCACCGCCAACCTCGCATTCATCTGTCACGCGACGATCCTGAGAGTCGATGCCCGCGATCACGAATGCGGTATCGCTGCCCGGATCGATCGCTTCACGATCGTGCCTTCGCACAGGCCGGCTCAGTCGCATTGAATTCGTATCAGTCGCATTGAATTTGTAAAGGAGAACACCATGTTCAGCTCGAATTTCCGGCGCTTCTCGATGATCACATTCCTGTTCCTTCTGCTCGCTGTTCCGCTGGGCGCGCAGCAGTCATCGACGGTGAGTGGTTACACGCTGACGTTCAACGGCGTCCAGTACGACACTTCCGCCGGCACCTCGACCTGGAATTACACAATCGTGTGGGACGAAAACGTCTACAAACACGAATTGAGTCATCTCACCATCGGCATCTGCAGGGAAGCGACCGTCGTTTCCGCAACGCCGAGTGGGTATGAAGCCGGACCGGACGGTTCTACCGGCCTGTTCGGGATCAAGTGGGATCAGAGCGTCCTCAATGTGCAGAACGGAATCCCCGTCAGCGTCTCCTTCACGCTCAACGGCCTCTATGCCGTAGGTTCTGTCGGATACGCGTCGAAATCGAAGGACGACAACCTCGGAACGATCGATGGACCGACATGTTTGATTGCCAGCCCGTCGCTCTCCGTCACCAAGATCTGCGTTCCTGACGTCTTCGTCGGAGATCGGATCACTTACGGCCTCGAGGTTACGAATACCGGTAACGTCGCGCTTCAGAACGTGGCGGTTGATGATGAACTGATTGGCGTTCACGTAGTGATCCCTTCCCTGGTCGTCAATGGACAGTGGGCCACGACTGGCGGCCTGACTGCCCCGGGCGAAGGCACGATCGTCAACACGGTCACGGCTACGGGACACTACTGGAATCTCACACCTGCGTCGTCAGCCTCCTGCTCGACCAACGTTCACAAACTGACGGTAGTCAAGACGGCGCAGACATCCTATACACGGAACTGGGACTGGACCTGGAACTTCGCGCTGCGCGCCGGTCAGGCGGCGACGACCGAGATCTGTTCCGGCCAGACCCGCACCATCGGCTTCACCGGCACTGCATCCCGCGTCGCTGCAGACTCGAATTTCGCGGCCTCGGGAACCATCACTGTTATCAACAGCGCTCCGATCGCCGCAACCATCGCAGCGATCACTGACGATCTCGCCGGACAATCCGTACCAGTCGTCTGCAGCAGCGCGTTTCCTTTCTCGCTTGCAGCCAACAGTTCAATCACCTGTTCGTACACTGCGGCTCTCGCGAATGCCAACAACCGGCTCAACGTAGCCACCGCCACCATCGGCAACGGGACGGGCTTCTCTGGCAATGCGGCGGTGACGTTCGGCGACCCGAGTCAGGTACTCGACGCGAACGCTGCTGCCTCCTTCAATGTGATCTGCCCCGCAGGGTTCACCTGCACGAACGTCGACCCATTGACGTTCTCAGGGAACTCGTCGGCTGATATCGATGTGACGGTTTCGAACGTCTCCGCGGGATGCGACATCACCGACACGTTGAACGTCGTCAGCACGCTGACGGAGTCGACGAGTGGTCGGGCGCAGTCGAAGAGCGCGGGCGCCGCAATTTACACCTGCCCGTGTTCAACCGGCTGCACGCTGACGATCGGATTCTGGAAAACGCATGCCGGGTTTACCGGCAACAACGCCGACCGCGTCACCGAATTCTTGCCGAAATGGCTCGGCACCTCCGGCGGCCTGAAGTCGGTGCAGGTGCTGTCGGCCACGTCTGCCGTAAACATCCTGGGAATGAACTTGGGCGACTCTTCCAACGGCATCACCAAGCTCTACGCCCAACTGCTAGGGGCAAAGCTCAACATCGCACGCGGCGCGTCGTCCACCGATATCGCAGCCGCATTGGCGGCAGCCGACTCGTTCCTCTCCCTGAAGAACCAGCTCGATTGGGCGGGGCTTTCGAAAACACAGAAGAACCAAGTGATCGGCTGGATGTCGACCCTGGACACTTACAACAACGGCCTGATCGGGCCGGGACACTGCAACTGACATCAAGACCGGCGGGTTACTGATTTCGCCAGAACATCCCTCACAGCGTCCAGAAAGGCCCGGCTTCTGCCGGGCCTTTTTTTCAAGCCAGTCCGTTCTCGCGCGCGTACAACATCAGCTGGACGCGGCCACGCACCTCGAGCTTGTCGTAGATCGTGTGAAGGTGGGTCTTCACGGTCCCCTCCCCGACGCCGAGCTTCTCGGCAATCGTCGCATTCGAGTGACCTGCGACCACCAGGCGAAGCACCTGCATCTCCCTTGGCGTGAGCTGGGACTCCACTTTCTGGGCCGCCCCTTCCTGCAGGAGTATCTTTTCCAGCGCACGACCAACGGCCTCTTTCTCGATCCATCTTCCACCGGCATGCACTTTCCGGATGCACTGCAGGAGCAGGCCTGGCGCCATCTCCTTGAGAACCACCCCTCGAACGCCGAGTCGCATTGCCTGCACGACGTCCTCGTCGTTCAGGCTGGCCGTCAGGAGCACGACGACCGGAGCCGACCCATCGGACTGCAGCTCACGGATGACGTCGAAGCCATTCATCCCCGGCATGTGCAGGTCGAGCACCAGAACGTCGGGGCGGCGACCGCGCACCGCCGCAACGGTCGACAGGCCGTCCTGACACTCCTGGACAACCTCGAAATCCGGTTCTTCACGACACAGCTGCGCGAGTCCCCTGAGGACCAGGGGGTGATCATCAGCCAACACGAGACGGACTGACATGCCTGGCTCCTTTTGACATGAGTGGAACGCTCATCTGCAACTCTGCGCCCTCGGGCGACGAGCGGATGAGCAGGATTCCGGACAGCGACGCAATCCGTTCGCGAAGCACCACCGGGCCGCGACGCAGAGTGGAGAGCGCCTCGATATCGAATGTACCGACGAAGGGAAATCCGTGACCGTCATCCGCCACTCGGATGTAGACATCGTTCTCGCGCACCTCAACGGTGCCCACGACCTTCCGCGGTGCGCCGTGTTTCGCCGCATTTGCGATCGCCTCGCTGACGATGCTGTAGACCTCGTGCTTCATCGCATTCGTCAGCACTCTGACGAGCGGGTCGATCTCGAGATCGATCTCGATGTCCCATTGCTGCCTGAACCGGGTCGCCACCGTCGATAGCCGCTCCATGAGGTCGAGTTCGGTGTCAGGCTCGAAGTCGCGCTGGAGCTTCTGCACCATCGTGCGAAGTTCATGCTGCTCCTGCGCGAGAACCTGCTGCAATTCAACGATTCGCTCCTGCGCCGCAGCGGGATCGCGAGCAACCGTCCGGCGGACCAGTTCCAGTTGCAGAGCGGTCCCGGTCAGCGACTGCAGAAAGGAGTCATGCAGGTCACGCCCCAGGCGCGCGCGCTCTCCCGCGGCAGCAGTTCGCTCCAGATCCCTCGCTTCACGAAAGCGCTCCAGCCGTTCGCCGATGATCGTGGCTGCAATCTCCCCGGTGGTCATGTCTTCCTGCGTGAGGTGTTTTCGATCGAGATAGATCAGGAAGCCACAGGTGCGCCTCTGTTCGAAGCGCACGATGAGCGCGCTCTCGATCCTGAACACCTCGCGAAGTTCGTCGTCGATTGCGGAGAGATCGGACCAATGAAACGTGCCATCGTCTCTCCGGTGCAACACTGACTCGCTCTTGTCGTATCGGGCAATGCATGCGCCGGCGAGTCCCGCTTCGTGCAGAAGCGGGGTAGCAAAGTCGCCCACCTGCTCGTCGCACGAAAACTCAGTGCCGGATTGTCGTCCCAGAAAAAGACGCGGCACTTCGCCGTCGGTCCAGCCGAGAAGCACGCGCGGGACACGCAGTACGCCTGCGGCGCGCTGCAGCGAATCCATGATCAGCTGCTCGATCGTCGCGGAAGCCGCCGATGGCCAGGTCGCGATTGCCCGCAGTTCGCCCCGAACCTCCTCTTCGTACCGGGCCAGGTGAGTCAGGAGCACCGCCACGACCACCAGATAGACACTCCGCACGACGAAACGGTTCAGCTCGAACGCAGGATCGTGCAGAACCTCTCCAGCGTAGATGCCCATCAACACGAAGAGAGACACCGCGACCACCGCCGTCCAGATCAGTCCTCGCCGGTGCAGCCGCAACATGGCTGAGAAGAGAGCGAAGATGAAATAGAGAAAGAACGGGCTGGTCGGTCCCTCCGTGAAATAGATCAGGGCGCTGAAGAATGTCAGGTCGATCACATGCGTCGCGATCGTCCCCGCCAGCGGTTGCGTCACGCGCGGCCAGGTCCAGAATGCCACTGCTGCGGCGAACGTGACGTAGACCAGGAGGATTGCGTACGTGATGTCCGCGAACTTCGCCGGTTCGGCGGGGTCGAGGTAAATCGCCATGAGCGAACAGCTCGAGAGAACGACCCGCCCGCCCGCCACCAGCCGTTCCACCCGGCTCGTCAACATCGTCGACTGACGCATCGGGCCAGTCTAACCAGTTCGAGTCGAACCTGGGATCGTCAGAGTGAGCGGCTCCGCCGGATGAACGCGGCGATGGCTTCATTGATCTCGGCCGGGCGCTCGATCACGACGGCGTGTCCCGCTCCCTTGATCACCTGGAGTTCAGCTCCAGGGATTCGCGAGGCGATGATCTCGCTGTAGCGAGGCGGCTTGAGTGTGTCCAGTTCGGCGGCCACGACCAGCACCGGACGCCGAATCGTGGCCAGGCGAGGCGAACGGTCGAGCGTCTGGAAGGAGCCGCAAAGATCGATCAGGGCGCGGAACCAGTCGTCGTCGAATCCGCGAAGCCGCTCGGTCGCAGCGGCGATCAGTTCCGGATGCTCGGTGACGAACTCCGATGAATAGTTATCGGCGAGCGTCTCCTGGTAAAGCGAGTCCCGATCCTGCCGGGCCATCCTCATCCACCGTTCGATCTTCACCCGTAACTCCTCGCCCACTTCACTGACGCAGGCGATGAGCGTGAGGCTACGGACCCGATCGGGATGGTCAATCGCGAACTCCATTGCCACTTCGCCTCCGTACGACGTCCCGACGAGGTGGATCGAGTCGATTCCCAGATGATCGAGCAACGCCGCGAAATCGCTCGCATGCAGCTTCAGCGAATAGGGACCGGGAGGACGCTCGCTCTTCAGCTGACCACGAAAGTCGTGAAGCAGCACTCGATGCTGTGTCGCAAGCTCCCTGGTCTGGAGGCCCCACGACGTCATGGTCATCATCACGCCGTTGAGCAGCGCCAGCGGCTCCCCCTCCCCCAAGACCTCATAGGCGAGACGGACGCCGTTCACGTGAGCGACCAACTCGCGCGATCGCGGCCTCACGTCAGCAAGCGGGCGTGCCACGAATCGGCAGCCGGACGTTCCCACGTCCCGCTGCGAAGTGAGGACACGCGCTCGGCAGTGATGTCGAACACCTGAGTGGCGACACCAGCGACCTTCGCGAACTCGGTCCTGGAGGCGGCCCGCACCTTCCCCTCGGAGTCACGAAAGAAGATCCGCTCGGAGTCGATGATGGCCACGCCGAGATCGTTCTCCAGCTTTCCGAGCAGTCCGAACATCCGGTCGATTGAGCAGCCGGAGGCCTCGCTTTGCGGTGTGATTCCCACGGCCAGAAACGTCCCTTCGATCACGTCGCTGGCGGCCACGATTTCCTCACCGTGCGACTTCCAGCTGCTGATGAACTCCCTGACCCGGGTGGAGACGGCCGCGGTGCCAGAGGCGTCGAGAGACGGGGAGATGCCGAAGAGCCAGACGCGAGCGTCGTCGGGAAGGCTGCTGAACTCGATCATTGCCATGATGGTGAGTAACCGCAGGAGGCGGGGTGAGCATTTCGCATTTCGCGTTCCGTGGCCGTCCGCGAATCGTCCGCGGTAGACTCCACCGGTGAGCCTGACCAACCTTCTCTCCCGATTCAAGGACACCTTCGCAGGACAGCCGCAGCCTGAAGCCGCATCGGGGCATGACCCGCTCCGGCTGGCGACCGCTGCTGTGCTGCTCGAGATCGGATACGCCGACGGAACGTTCACGCCCGAGGAAGGAAGCGGCCTTGCCGGCTACCTGGAGCAGGCATTCTCGCTCGACCGGTCAGAAACGAGCGACCTGATCACGGCGGCGGCCGAGATCCGGTCGAAGACCATCGATCATTTCGCCCTCACGAACTTCATACGCGCGAATGCATCACTGGAAGAACGGATCGAGATCGTGAAGACGATGTGGCGGATGGTCTACAGCGACGGCAGGCTGGATCAGTACGAAAACTATATGGTGCGCAAGCTGGCCGACCTGCTCGGACTGGAACACCATGTGATGATCGCCGCAAAGTCGGAGATCCTCGACGAACGCGGACGTAACTGACGATCTGCCCTGGACGAGACCATGAATGACAAGATTGAAATCGCCTGCCCCTGCTGCGAAGCCACCATCGTCGTCGATGCCGTGAGCGGTGAGATCCTTTTCAGCAGGGCAAAAGAACGAAAGACCACCGGCTCGCTCGAGTCGATGGTGGCTGGCCTCGAGAGCCAGAAGAGCGAATCGGAGAAGCGTTTCGCCCGCGAACTCGAGCTGCAGAAAGAACGCAGCCGCCTGCTCGACGAGAAATTCAAGGAAGCGATGAAGCGCGTCGACAGAAACGATACGAGCAAGCCGTTCAATCCGATGGACGCGGATTGACCCCTGAACTCCACGACGAGGTGCACTTGACCGCGAAGACTCTCGATTTCGACCCTGACGCCGCCGCCGGAGACTCCAGCGGGATTTACGGACTCCCCTTTTCCACGGACGAGTCCTACGTGATTGTCGTCCCGGTTCCCTACGAAGCCACCACGTCGTATGGCGGCGGAACCTCACGAGGACCCGAAGTGGTGCTCGACGCCTCGCGACAGGTCGATCTCTTCGACCACGACACCGGCCGTCCCTACCAGCGTGGAATCGCCATGCTCGATTCGCCGAAGCGAATCACGCGCTGGAATCGCGAAGCGAAGGCGCTGGCTGCCACCGTCATCGAAAAAGGCGGCGCCGTCGATCGCAAGAGCAGGAGCGCCGCGGAGCGCGTGAACGCCATCAGTTCCGACGTCAACGACTGGGTCTTTGAAACGACCAGCGAGCTGCTTGCCGCCGGCAAGATGCCCGTGATCCTCGGCGGCGATCACGCCGTCCCCTTCGGCGCGATTCGCGCATACGCCGAACGCTACCCTGGACTCGGCATCCTCCACCTCGATGCTCACGCGGATCTCCGCGAAGCGTACGAAGGCTTCACCTGGTCTCACGCATCGATCTTCCATAACGTCATGACGCGGATCGACGGTGTCGCGAAGCTCGTGCAGGTGGGCGTGCGCGATCTCGGCCAGGCCGAAAATCGCATGATCGAATCGTCCAACGGCCGGATCGTCACCTTCTTCGACGCCGACCTTTCCTCGCGCAAGGACGAGGGTGAAGCATTCGGACGGATCGCCGACTCCATCGTCGCGGAGCTCCCGCAAATGGTCTATCTATCGTGGGACATCGACGGCCTCGATCCCACGCTCTGCCCTGGAACCGGGACACCGGTACCCGGCGGCCTTTCGTGGAACGAGGCCATCGCCCTGCTTCGCGCCATCCACCGATCCGGACGCACCATCATCGGGTTGGACCTCTGCGAGATTTCACCGGGCGAGAGCGAGTGGGACGCAAACGTAGGCGCACGACTCCTCTACAAGATGATCGGCTTCGCCCTCCTCACGCAGGAAGAGGCGAAGAAGCCCACGACGAAAAAGGCGGCGCGCAGGAAACGTTAGCGGCGCGAACTTCGTGACTCTCCGGATACCATGACGTTCGCTTCAGTGAAGGAACGACAGGGCTCCCTCGAGATCGGCGATGAGGTCGTCCGGATGTTCGAGGCCCACTGACAGGCGGAGCAGATTCACAGGCGTCGTGCTGGATGGGCCCTCACTGGTTGCCCGATGCTCGATGAGACTCTCCACTCCACCGAGCGACGTGGCCGGGGTGAAGAGTTTCGTCCGCGATGCGACGGCCAGCGCTTCTTCCCGCCCTCCTTTGACCTGGAACGACAGCATTCCGCCGAAGGACGACATCTGCTTCCGCGCGATGTCGTGTCCCGGGTGGGACTTCAGTCCTGGATAGTGCACGACATCGACGGCGGCATTCCGGACGAGCCATTCCGCTACCGCTGCAGCGTTTTCGCAATGCATGCGCATTCGTGCAGGCAGCGAGCGGATGCCGCGAAGCACCAGCCAGGAGTTGAACGGGGATGCCACACCTCCGATGAGGGTTCGGACGCGATTGGAGGCTTCGAAGAATGTTCCCTTCTCCTGGAATGCAAGCGATCCGCCCTGCACGTCGCTGTGCCCGCCGAGGTATTTCGTGGTCGAGTGCAGCACCACGTCGGCGCCATGAGAAAGGGGTTGCTGGAGCGCAGGAGTCGCGAACGTTCCGTCCACCACGAGTTGCGCGCCAGCCCGATGGGAAAGGTCTGCCACCGCCGCGATATCGGAAATCTGCATGAGGGGATTGGTTGGGCTCTCCATCCAGACCAGCTTCGTCTCCGTCCGCATCGCTGCGCGGATCGCGCCGAGATCGTGCATCGCCACGACATCCCAAGTCAGCCCCCATCGCTCGAACTGTTCGGCGGCGAGCGCGCGGTAGGTGTAGTAACCATCCGAGGGAAGAAGGACGTGGCTCCCGCGGGGCAACGCCTGAAGCAGGGCAGCACCTGCCGCCATGCCTGAGGCGAACGCAAGCGCTGCCGCGCCACCGTCGATCGCGGCCAGCGCCGTCTCCAGCCGCTCCTGCGTAGGACTCTCTTCCCGCACGTAGCCAAACCCGGCAACCGGTTCGCCGTCAGCGCCTCGCAGGAAGGTCGTCGAGAGATGGATGGGGGGTGCGATCGCGCCCGTCCCAGGATCGCTACCGGCTCCGCTGTGAATGGCAATCGTTTCGAACTTCATGCTCGAAGTTTAACCCGGGGAACCTGCGGGCCACCCGTCGGAACCACTTTCGGCGAACTATGAATGATCGTTGAAGCAAGCAGCCCCTTCAGATCGCGACAATCCGCCGCGTCTGGCGGTAGAATCGGCTCTCCTGATGACAGCCGCTATTCCGGCGAGACACGCGCTCGTTCGCCTCGGACAGGTGGCGATCACGTTCGTGCTCTTTTCGCTGTTCAACCTGGTCGGAAGCTGGTTCGAGATCGAGAACGGCGTGTCGATCCTGTTCCCGGCCACCGCCATCTCAGTGATCTGTTCGATGTGGTTCGGACCATGGGCCGCTGTGGGCGTGGTGTTCGGAACGATGGCCACTCCCTGGGGATCCGGCAGCAGCATCAGCCGGCTGGCGGTCAGCGGTTTCATCTGCGCGATCGAAGGTCTGATCCCGTGGGCTCTATTCCGATGGCGTCGCGACCTGGCTCCTGACCTGCGCGACATACGCTCGCTCTGCGCGTTCCTCCTGTTCGGGGCGTTGCTCAACACCGGAGCCAGCGCTCTCCTGGGAACGTTCTTCATCATCCACCCTGTCGATGGGGCGCTGAACTGGCGCGGTTTCTTCGTGTGGTGGATCAGCGGCTTTACTGCGTCACTGCTGTTCGCCACGCCAGTGCTGGCCTTCGGCGGCCAGCTCATCAATCGGGAAGCCGCAGCGCACCGGCCTCGTACCCTCTCGAATGCCATCCAGATCGTGACGACGATTCTGCTGGTTGGCTTTCTGGCCTCCTTTGCAATTCGAACCTACCTGCGCGAGTCGGTCGAACGTAACTGGATCCGGGAACAGGCCGCCACTACGCAGACCCAGGTCCTGCTCAACGCCCTTCACACGCAGTTGCGCGAGGGAGAACGGAACCCCGCACAGTTGCAGGCTTGCCGGCAGCGGGCCGAGTCGACGCTCAATCAACTCGCGCCACTCATCGCCCGCCAGACACCGGCAATCCGTTCCCAGTTTACCGGCGTTGCTGCAGAATCCGTGGGGTGGTTCGAACGGCGCGGGAATCCTTCACTCGATTCCTCGGATAGAAATCCCGCTGACGATGTCCTGCAGTTCCGCGCGCTGATCGACGTGCGCAGTGCCAGCCTGCTGGCGTCGAGGCAGGCGTCCCGCAATCGAATCCGAAGCGTGACTACGGTTCTCGACGCCGCAGTGTTCGTGATTCTTCTGCTGTCCACTGCCACCCTGCTGCTGAACGTCTCCCGGCCCTTCTCGCAATTGAAGGACGCGCTGGGAGCGCTTCGCGATGGCAGCATGATCGACACGGCGCGAATCGAAGGTCCGTACCTGGAACTCCACACCGTCGCGGCCGCGCTCAGTGAGGCCTCGCGTGCGTTGCATCAGCGCGAAGAACAGCTGAAGGAACGGACCGATGCGGCGGTCGAGGCTTCCCGTCACAAGACCGATTTTCTGGCCAAGATGTCGCACGAGTTGCGGACTCCGCTCAACTCGATTCTCGGCTTCACTGAACTGCTGATGGAACAGGAAGGCACGATCCAACCACAGAAGCGGCTGGCCTTTCTCGACAACGTCAATCACAGCGCGCAGCATCTTCTCAAGCTGATCAATGACCTCCTCGACATCGCCAGGATCGAGTCAGGGAAGTTCGAAATGCATCTCGAAGAGGTCGATCTCCGCCGCGCCATCCAGAACACGGTGGCCTCGATCGCACCGCTGTTCGGCCGCAAGAAGCAGCAGATTGAAATCGTCATCCCGGACACACCTCTAATGGTTCGTTGCGATCTCGGCCGGATCGAGCAGGTTCTGCTCAATCTCCTCTCCAATGCAAACAAGTTTTCCGGCGAAGGACAACGGATCGTCATCCGTGGAACGGCGGAAGAGACCACCTGCACAATTCAGGTATCCGACGAAGGAATCGGAATCCCGAGTGAACATCGGGCCCGCATCTTCGAAGAGTTCGAGCAGATCCAGAGCCGCGGCGGAGAACACTCCACCGGCACCGGACTCGGTCTCGCTCTGGCGCGACACTTCATCCTCGCGCATGGCGGCTCCATCAACGTCTCGAGCCTGGGAGCCGGCTCAATCTTCACCGTAGTACTTCCTCGGAACCAGGGGAACGACTCTCAAATGGCCAGCGGGCGACCCACCCGCTGACGTCCCTGTAAAGAACTCGCCACAATTCAAGCGGCCAGCAACTCCGCACTCGAGACTTGCGAGAGGCGTCGTGAAGCGCGGGCGCGCCGCGAATCAGCGGGCGGGTCGCCCGCTGGCCTCACGCCGCCGAGCGGCGTCATCACCGAACCACCGCGCTCCATTCAGCATTCAACATTCAGTCCTCCCCCGCACCCCTGTGGGATACTCCCTGCCATGTTCTCCCTCGGCACGATCCGCGGCACGACGATGCACGTCGATTTCTCGTTCCTCATCCTGATCGTCTTTTTCGTCGCGGCAAACTACCGTCCCGCACTCGGGATTCAGTTTGCGCTGCTCTGGATTCCGGTCGTATTCGTCAGCGTGCTGATTCATGAACTCGCACACGCCACGGCAATCGGCCTGTTTGGTTATGGACCCAGTCACGTGGTGCTGGGCGGGATGGGCGGCGTCACCGTCAACGAGCGGAAAGCACGCCCATGGCACGACATGATCATCAGCCTGTCCGGTCCGATCTCGAGTTTCCTCCTGGCCGCGGCGATGTACTACATCCTGAACGCGGCACTGGTGCAGCGCGATCCGATGCTGCGCGAGTTCGTGCCGAGAATGCTGTGGGCGAATCTCTTCTGGGGCGTGTTCAACCTGATTCCGATCGCGCCTCTTGATGGTGGCCACGCAGTGAGGAACTTCTTCCGCTCGTTTCTCTCCGAGACGAGGGCATTCGTGATCGCCGTCTGGATCGGGATGACCGGCGGAGCGGCTGCAGCGATCGTGGCTGCCGTCGTGTTCCGCCAGATTTTCATCGCCGCGTTCCTGGCCTGGTTCGTCTTCGTCAACTTTCAGAAGTGGCAGACATTCCGGCGCCAGGGCTATCCAGGCGACTGAGCCGGTGACGCCACCCCGTTCGCGGCCAGGATGCCATCGGCATTAGAATTCTCGACTGGGCCCGAAGTTCGCCCAGTCGATCGAGTCCATGACCGTCCAAGAGGAACAATCGAGAGGAGGACGCAGCCGGGATCTCCGCGCCATGCGACGCGCCATGCGACGCCTGGGAGCGTCCATTCGCCCGCAGTTCCAGCAGGCCTCCTCCGCGGCAGTCTCCCCGCTAGTGGAACCGCGCTCCGGGCAACTCTCATCGGCCCTGTTCAGGATCGCTGAACTCAGCCGCGAATCCCATACGCTCGCGGACTTTTACGGAGCCATCCACGAGATCGTCGGCGAACTGATCGATACGACGAACTTCTTCGTCGCCGAGTACGACGCTGAGAAGAACATCCTCCATTTCCCCTACTTCGTCGATGAGTTCGATATTGCCGATGACGGCACCGATCCGGGTCACGGGCTCACAGCCTGGGTGCTTCGAACCGGACGGCCGCTCCTGGTCACACCCGGTAAATTCAACGAACTGGTCGAGGCCGGTGAGGTGGAGAGCGTAGGCGTTCCGTCGCTCTACTGGCTCGGCGTGCCACTCAAGACAGGCGACGTGACCTGGGGAGTGATCGGCACGCAGAGTTATCGCGAATCGACACGACTGACCGAAGCGTCGCAGGAGATCCTGGTCTTCGTCTCGCGGCACATAGCTTCCGCCATCGAACACAAGAGAACGGAACAGGTGATTCGCGACAGCGAACAGCGCTATCGCCAGATGTTCGAGAACAACCGCGCCGTTCAGCTCCTGGTCGATCCCCAGAGCGGCGCCATCATCGACGCCAACGTAGCTGCCTGTGAGTTCTACGGTTACTCCCTCGACGAGATTCGCGCCATTCGCATCTGGGACATCAATGTCCTGACCGCGGCCGCTGTGCAGGAAGAGATGTCGTCCGCAGCGTCGCAGAAACGAAGCTATTTCGTCTTTCGACATCGTCGCGCCGGCGGAGACATCCGCGATGTGGAAGTGCACTCCGGCCCGATCGACATGGGAGGGCGGCGTCTCCTCTATTCGATCATTCACGACATCACCGATCGCCGCCGCGCCGAGCGAGCGGTGCAGGAATCGGAAGAGAAGTACCGCAACATCTTCAACTACGCGTCAGTCGGTATCTACCAGTCCAACCGTCAGGGCCGGCTGCTGACCGCGAATGAAGCACTCGCCACGATGCTCGGCTACGACACGGTCGAGGAGCTTCTGGGCCGGAAGATGGCCGACCACATCTACTTTCATCCTGCCGAGCGTGAGCAGCTGATCGCCACGTTTGCCGACACCGGCCACGCCAACGAGCGGGAGCTGCTCTGGAAAAAACGAGACGGCAGTCCGGTGTGGGTTCAATTGAGCGCGCACTCGATCGTGACTCCGGACGAATCGATTCTCTTCGAGGGATTCGTCTTCGACATCACCGCGCGCAAGCGGGCCGAGACCGTGCAGCGGACGCAACTCGCCGCCATGACCGCCTCGATCGACGGGATCGGGATCCTCGATGAATCGCTCCGCTTCAGCTACGTGAATGAAGCGATGGCGCGGCTCTACGGTTACTCCCAGCCTCTCGAGCTCGAGCAACAGCCTCTCTCGCTGCTTTACGACGCGCCGGAGCTCGCGCTGTTCGACGACTCGGTATTGCCTGCGGTCCGCAAGGAGGGCCGCTGGCGCGGGGAGACGCGGGGACGCCGCCGCGACGGCGCCGCCTTCCCGCAGGAAATCTCCATTTCCGCGATCGAAGGCGGTGGCCTCGTGTGCGTGGTCCGCGACGTCACCGAACGGACTTATGCCGAGGATCAGATCAAGCACCTCGCGTATCACGATGCACTGACGAACCTGCCGAACCGCCTGCTCATGAAGGATCGCCTGGGAGTGGCCGTCTCGCACGCTCAGCGCGAGAAGACGCGACTGGCGGTCCTCTTTCTCGACCTCGATCGCTTCAAGGTGATCAACGACTCACTCGGTCACAACGTCGGGGACCAGCTCCTTCAAGCCGTCGCGGCCCGGCTTCGCTCCTGCGTCAGAGACAGCGACACCGTCTCTCGCCTCGGCGGCGACGAATTCACCGTCATGCTGCCAAACCTCACTCGGTCTGATGATGGTGCCATCGTGGCCGAGAAAATCCTCGAGGCGATCCGTCATCCCTTTTCACTCGACGGACGCGAATTCTTCCTGACAACCAGCATAGGAATCAGCCTCTTTCCTGATGACGGCAGTGACACCGAAACTCTGATCAAGAACGCCGACACGGCCATGTATCAGGCCAAAGAACAGGGCAGCGATAACTACGCGCTGTTCAACGCCCAGGTAAATGCCAAAGCTCACCAGCGCGTCCTGCTCGAACAGGGCCTGCGACGCGCGCTCGCAAACGAAGATCTCCAGCTGCACTACCAGCCAATCTTTGATTACCGCACAGCCAGGGTCACAGGGATGGAAGCCCTGCTCCGCTGGACTCACCCGGAACTCGGGGTGGTGCAACCGTCCGTCTTCATCCCGATCGCGGAAGCCACCGGGATGATGATCCCCATGGGCGCCTGGGTCTTGAAAACGGCGTGCAAACAACTCCGAACCTGGCACGACAGCGGGTACCGCGACCTCACGCTGGCCGTGAACCTTTCGGTCTGCCAACTCCAGCAGAGCGACCTGGTGGCGAGAATCGCCGACACGTTGCGGCAGTGCAATGTCGCGCCGCGATTCGTCGAGTTCGAAGTCACCGAGACCAGCGCGATGAACAGCCCCGAGGCGAGCATCCGGATGCTCTACGAGCTCAAAAAAATCGGGGTTCGCATTTCACTCGACGATTTCGGCACCGGGCACTCGTCACTGAGTTACCTCAAGAGGTTTCCGATCGACACGCTGAAGATCGATCAGTCCTTCGTCCGGGACATCACCACCGATCCGGACACGGCTGCCATCGTCACGGCCATCATCGCGATGGCGCACAGCCTGCGCCTGAATGTGGTCGCAGAAGGGGTCGAGTTCACCGAACAGTCGACGTTCCTCGAGGAACACGGATGCGACCAGATGCAGGGCTACCTTCTCACGCCGCCCGTCCCGCCCGACCGCTTTCCCGAGTTCCTCGACGTCGTCACCAACTGACGCGCGTCACTTCCTGACGACCCGGCCCCTCAGAATGCCTACCTGAATCGTCACGGTCGAGACCGCGGTTGCGCCGATGCTGTCCGTGACGGTCAGTACGACCTCGTACGTTCCCGAAGAACGATAGTGATGGCTGGGGTTCTGCTGAAAGTTGTTCGACGTCGTGGGATCCTTGAGATCCCATACGTAATAGTACGGCGCCGTTCCGCCAGACACGATCGGCGTGAAGACCACGGTGTCCGAAATGGGTGAGGCGAACTTCCGGTCCGCGGTGGCCGTGGCGCGCAGCGGACAATGCCGGACCACGAAAGACTGGCTCCCACTACTCTCACCTCCCGAACGTTCGATCGACGAGATGTAAGCCTCGCCGTTCCAGAGAAACGGATGCGTCGTCGGGAGAGCACTCCGTGCGGCCTCGGGCGAGAAGTAGCTGTTGCTGATACGTGAGCCATCGGCCCGGAACCGGTGAAGGCGGTAATCGCCAGTGAAGGCATCGAACCCGAGAATCGAGGTTCGATAGGCCAGCGCCCACTCGGAGTCTTCGCGATTCCAGAGCAGGAAGGTAGGCGTCGCGTCAATTCCTTCCGCCGTGAGCAGCTTCGTTTCCGCCCGGAGAATTGCGCCGCGTGCATCGAGCCGGGTCCAGTGAATCTCCGAACCACCTGCTGCCAGGGGCACCGAGGTGACGTATACGAGTTCCGATCCGTTCCAGGCGAGCTGGGGATTCGCTCCGGGAGCCGCCACGGCAAATGCCTGCGAATTCGTTCCGTCCGCGCTGACCAGCACCGAGTGCATCTGTCCCGTCACGGAATGGTGGTAGACGATCACCAGGCCCGCCGGTGTCAGCGCCGCCTGCGGCATGATGGGATCGGCTACGAACAGTCCCACCTGCGAATCGCTGATGACCGTGCCGAGCGGGGTGACGAGCGACAGCCAGACTCCCCGCGACCCTCCCTGGGGAATCGTGTAAACCACCGCGTAGACGTTACGGGAAGTGTCCCAGAGAATGTCGTACTCGCGGTCAGGCCAGATTCCATGGGTGTCGGCCACCGGGATCGGGGCGCCCGTCAGCACGCCGCCCGCGGAGATCCGCTGGAGCAGCAGGCGCTGATCTGCAGCCGGATAGAAGAGACCAAACTCGCTCCCCGTCCAGATCGCAGCAATGGCTCCCTTCAAGGAGGAACTCGCGACCGGAATGTCTGCGCCGAGCTGGTTCAGCTCCGAATCCAGGAGGGCGAATCGGATCTCGTGCGGGAGGCGCGAATCGGTCTTTGCCAGGCCGTACCCCGAGCCGCTCGCCGCGATCGTTCCAGCCACTCGATTCGGAAACGCCGACGACTCCGATACCGACCGGAGCAGAGGTACGCAACCGTCCGCAAGAGCGCTGAACGCGACGACTGCCGTGAGAGTCACCGCACTGATGATTTTGAGGATTCGCATTCCTGAAACTTTTCCCTTGATGGATTGAACAGACGCGGTAGGGATGGAAGTCCCCTGCTCACGTCAGACCCTACGAAAACGGAGTATAGCCAACTCGATCAGAAGACATAGCGGGCGTTGACCTGCAGCCTGGCGAGCGCGGCCGAAAGCGCAGGGCCAGGCTGGACCCGGAAGTTGTGGTTGATCCGCAGCTTCAGCTCCTTCCGCTCGGAGGTCGCCTCGAGTTCTGCGGGGAGCTCGCCGATCGTGACACTCACCGGAATCTCACCTGCGTGATCCTCGAACGCCTCGCGAATCTGCTTGACTGTGTCGTCGTTCATATCCGCATAGGCAACGAGAAGGGAAATCTCCTTCACCTTCCTCTCGCGGATTCCGTCGAGCGGAACGATCTCCAGCGCATTCAGCTCCGGAACGATGGGCGCTTCAGCGAAGCTCGCGGCGTGCGCGGCGAACGTTTCGGGGGCCGCAGCGACTGCGGATCCGGTCTCCGCCAGTTCGATCTCCACAAACTCGGCGACGGCAGGATTGAACGCCTCTTCCTCCGCCACCGGCGGCGGCGCCGGGCTGCCGAACAGGCTGAAGTTGTCGGCACGGTCGCCATACTTTTCGAGCTCCAGTTCCTTCGGATCGCGATCGTCTTCTTCCGATTCGTCGATCCGCACTTCGTACGCAGAGATGCGTGCTGGCGGCGTTCCGCCTGGGCCCGACTCCGGATGGCCGCCGTATTCGTCCTCGATGTGATGGGCGTTCTGCTCGGCCGACTGCAGCGAGGCGCTCCGATTGCTGCTCATGCCGCCGGTGTCTTTCACGCTCGCCGTCACCAGCACCGGCACCCCGTTGTCCAGCCAGCGGGCGTACTTGTCGTACAGGTCGCTGAAGACGACGACTTCGACACTGCCGAACTGGTCGTCGAGGATGAACTTGGCCATCATTCTGCCTTCGTTACGCCCCTTCTTGATCTTCGACTTCTTGACCTGCGAAATGATCCCGCCGATGTTCACCTGCTGATCGACGAAGCGGTAGAGCGTCTCCGTCGTGGCGCCGGCGAAGAGGCGCAACTCATCCGAATACTTGTTGAGCGGATGCCCGCTCACGTAGAAGCCGAGCGTCTCTTTTTCGAACGCCAGCATCTCCTCTTCCGGCCACTCCGCAATCGCCATCTGCGCCGCGGGAGTCGCGCTGCGGATCGCGGCAGGCTCCAGCGCCCCTCCCCCGAACATCCCGAACAGGCTGCTCTGTCCGCGTTCCTTCTCTTCCTTCGTCCGTTGCGCACTGTCCGCCGTGCTTTCGAGCTGGTCGAACAGGGCTTTGCGCGTCAGCCCGATGAAATCGAACGATCCCGACTTCACCAGCGCCTCGAGTTGCTTCTTGTTGCACGCCCGGAGATCGACCTCCTCGCAGAAACCAAGGAGCGACTTGAAGCGGCCGACCCCGTGGCGCGCCTCCAGGATGCTCTCGATCGCACCCTCACCCACGCCCTTGACCGCGCCGAGTCCGAATCGAATGTTCGGGCCGACCACGGTGAAGAACTTGTTCGATTCATTCACGTCCGGCGGCAGGACCTTGATGCCCATCTGCGCCGACTCCTGGATGAACTTGACCACGCTGTCGGTCTTGTCCATTTCGGACGACATCAGCGCCGCCATGAAGTGCCGCGGGTAATGAACCTTCAGCCACGCCGTCTGATACGCGACGAGCGCGTATGCGACCGAGTGAGACTTATTGAATCCGTACCGGGCGAACGGTTCGATGTAGTTGAAGATCTCATCGCCCTTCTTCCTGTCGTACCCATTGCTCTGCGCCCCCTCGACGAACTTGCCACGCTCGGCGGCCATCACCGCGGTGTCCTTCTTGCCCATGGCCTTCCGCAACAGGTCGGCCTGGCCCAGTGAGTAGCCCGCCACCCGCTGTGCGATCTGCATGACCTGCTCCTGGTAGACGATGACGCCGTACGTCTCCTCGAGCACTTCCTTCATCACCGGGACGAGATAGCGCGGCTTCGACGTGCCGTTCTTGCGCTTCACGTACTCGTCGACCATCCCCGCGTCGAGCGCGCCCGGCCGGTAGAGCGCGTTGAGCGCCGCCAGATCCTCGAACTGGGTAGGCCTGGCCTTGCGCAGCAGGTCGACCATCCCGCCCGACTCGAACTGAAACACGCCCTTGGTCCGCCCTTCCTGAAACAGGCGGAAGACCTCGGGGTCATCCAGCTCGATCTTCGAGATATCGATGGTCTCGCCAGTTTCCGCCGCGGCCGACCGGATCGCGTCGTCGATGACCGTCAACGTACGCAGGCCGAGGAAGTCCATCTTGAGCAGGCCCATCTTCTCGACGATGCGCATGTCGAACTGGGTCACGATTTCATCGCGGTTCGTTCGATAGAGCGGCACGTAGTTCGTTACCGGCTCCGGCGTGATCACGACGCCAGCAGCGTGCACGCCCGCATGGCGTGACAGGCCTTCCAGCCTGCTGCCGATCTCGATCACCCGCGCCAGGTCTGCATCGTTCTTGATGGCATCGACCAGCGCCGGCGAATCTTTCTTCGCCGATTCGATCGTCACATCCGGACCACCCGGGATCGTCTTGGCCAGCCGGTCCACATTGCCGTACGGGATGCCGAGCACGCGTCCCACGTCCCGGACCACCGACTTCGCCGCCATCGTTCCGAACGTGATGATCTGCGCGACGTTCTCTTTCCCGTACTTCTGCCGGACGTACTCGATGACCCGTCCGCGATTGTTCATGCAGAAATCGATGTCGATGTCGGGCATCGAGATGCGCTCGGGATTCAGGAACCGCTCGAACAGCAGGTCATACTCGAGAGGATCGACGTCGGTGATGCCGAGGGAGTAGGCGACGAGCGATCCGGCAGCGGAGCCGCGGCCCGGCCCGACCGGAATGCCGCTGTCCTTCGCGTATTTGATGAAATCCCACACCACGAGGAAGTAGCCGGGGAAGCCCATCGTCTTGATGATTTCGATCTCGAGTTCGAGCCGGTCCCAGTACTCCCTGACCTCATGCTTCTTCCGCTTCGCGGCGAAGAGATGGGCCATCGCCTTCATCCGCACGTCGAGTCCCGCGCGCGCCACCTGCGTGAAGTAGCTGCTGATGTCGTGCGTTTCCGGGACGGGGAAATTCGGGAGGTGATATCCCTTCACTTCGAGCGACACATTGATCCGGTCCGCGATGCGCATCGTGTTCTCGATCGCCTCGGGGTACTTCTTGAAAATCTTCCTCATCTCATCCGGACCCTTCACGTAGAAGTCGTCCGAATAGAATTTCATCCGTTTCTCGTCGCTGATGGTCTTGCCGGTGCCGATGCAGAGCAGGACTTCATGCGCGAAGGCGTCGTCCTTGTTGAGGTAGTGCGAGTCGTTCGTCGCAACCATCCGCAACCCGACCTCCTCGGCCAGCCGCGCCATCAGCGGCACGATCTTCTGCTGGTCGGGGATGCCGTGATCCTGGATCTCGAGGAAGTAGTTGTCCGCGCCGAGGATGTCCTTGAACTGCTGCGCGGCGTCGCGGGCAGCGCCGTAGTTGCCGGCGGCCAGGTTCTGGGAGACTTCGCCCTTGAGGCAGGACGACATCACGATCAGTCCCTCTCGGTGCTCGCGCAACAACTCCTTGTCGATCCGCGGCTTGTAATAAAAACCCTCCGTGAATCCGGCGCTCACGAGCTTCACCAGGTTCTTGTAGCCGGTATCGTTCTGCGCGAGGACGATCAGGTGATTGTTCGAGCCCGCTCCAGCCGTGCGGGCCACGGAGCCAAAATCGTCCGCCGCAGAATCCTCGCTGCCCGCTTTTTCGAAGCGTGAGCCGTAGGCGACATACATCTCACATCCGATGATCGGCTTCACGCCCTCTTTCTTCATCGAGTTGTAAAACTCGACCGCCCCGAACATGTTGCCGTGATCGGTGATCGCGCAGGCCGGCATCCCGAGCTGGGACACTTTTTTCGCCAGCTGGTCGGGGCGGCTCGCGCCGTCGAGAAGTGAGAACTCAGTATGGAGATGGAGATGAGCGAAGGACATCGGGCCTCGAGGAAAAAGTGTTCAGCGACATTCTATCGTCGTTCAGATGTCAGAGGTCAGGCGTCAGCGGTCAGGAAAGGCAGTCCGCGAGTCAGCGAACAAGTTCGACGCCGTCGAAGGACTCTCGCATCCCGAAAGGATCGCGTATCTACAAATCGTAGAGTCTCTGCTGACCCCTGACAGCTCGAAGGACCGCTCGAGACTACGAATCGAAGACTGCGTCTCCGCCCAGCCGGACGGCTCGCGCACGTGCTGCGGGATCGACGCGGCTGTCGAGGAGTTCGCGCAGGTTCGTCATCTCCAGGAAGAGGTAGCGATGGCGGATGCAGTGCACGCCGATGGCGAAGAAGATGAAGGAAGTCGTAGCGAAAAACATCAGTGAGGCCGGCGTGCTCGGCGGCAGCGGTGCAGTCGATGGAGCGAAGAGCAGGTCGCCGAGCAGCACCATGGCGTAGAGCGGTAACGGCAGGAGCACCGTAGCTGCGAGAACGCGGCTCGCCTGGATGCGGAAGTAGGGCCGCAGGGAAAGGAGACTGAGCGAGACGAAACAACCTAGAAGCATGAAGCCGGCGAAGTGCAGCTCGGTCAGGGCACGCACGATCGGGTCGGCCAGCGTCGCGCCGCTCCCGGCAAACGCGGCAATCCGGGACTGAAGTAGCAGAAGCGCCGAGAGCCCGACCAGCGAGCAACCGACGCACAAGGTCGCCAGAAACGCGGCAAACAGGTTCCGCGCTGCCAGCAGAGCCGCCATGCGCAGAAAGATCGCCGAGACAGCCAGTCCCGCGATGAGCGCCACCACGATCGCCCAGCCGGAACGGACCGAATCGTCAGGCAACCCGCGGCCGATCGCCGCGAACGACATCGCTCCGCTCCGCAGCTCCATCACCAGTTCAGCCGCGCCGGTCAGGGCGACGAACAGGCAGAAGGCCGTGCCAGCGTAGAAAAGAATCCTTGGCATCGGAGAAGTCTACTCCTCGACGCAGCGATGCGGCACGTCAACGTCAGAGGGCTGAACGTTGATGCTGAACGTTGAATGGAGAACGGAAGACCGATACCGGCCCTCTTTTCATTCAGCATTCAGCATTCAACATTCAACGTTCACATTCAACATTCAACATTCAACATTCAACATTCAACATTCAACATTCAACATTCAACATTCAGCATTCAACATTCAACATTCAGCCTCACTCCTTAAACGAGATGATCTGGTCCAGCCGGATCTCCAGCGATCCGGCGTCGCTGGCGAACTTCACGAACTCAGCGCCGTTCGCGGTGTAGACATCTTCGATCTTTCCGCGCTCTTTCTGCGGCACGCCTTCCAACTCAAACTCCAGTTCGACGACGTTCTTGTGCATGGCTGCGGCTTCCAGCTGGTCGTGGTAGTCGCAGGAAACCGGTTCGTAGCGTTCGTCGCTCATTCGGGGCTCTCCACTCTCTTCTCCCGCTGGTCGCAGCAGGGTCTCTCCTCTTCTGCATTCTGCATTCCTGTTCCGACCCCCTCCGATGCTACGATTCCCGCAGGTCCTCACACTTATGACAAACCTGTTCGCGTTCGACAGCTTCACGTCCGCACTGCCGCTGCTTTTCCTGGTCGTCCTCCTGGCGATCCTGGTCATCTCCTTCCGCTCACGCG
>JBKJVD010000012.1:0-6407 GCA_046590585.1 Thermoanaerobaculia bacterium
GCATTGAGCGCGTCGCGCAGGATGGCTGGGTACTTTCCCGGTTCGAACGTTCTGCGGAGAACATCGCCTTGAGAAATCGCCTGCGCGCGAGTGGCTGCCCGCGGGATGTCGAGCACCTGATAGTGGTCCATCGTCCCGATCTGACGCGAGAACGAAAACGCGCGCAGCGCCGCCGGGTCATTCCCTCCGAGAGCGGCCAGGATTTCCATGTCGCGCTGCATGTCATCGAATGACGCAGGGGCCGCGGTCTGAGCGTATTCCTCGACCGCTTCGAACACGCCGAGGGAGATCATGCTGATGACGACCTTGGCAGCAGTGACTGATTCGGGCGCGAACTGCTTGATGAATGCGTCGATGGTCTGAGGCGTGCTCAGCGCGTTGGCAATGCTGCGTTCCAGTTCCGTGAGCGGCAAGGTATCGGCGGTGAATCGCCCGCCACGGCTCGCAGCGATCCTCTGCTGCAGGTCGCCGAGCGAGCGGCGGAGCACCAGCCCGTTCGTGATGGCGCGGATGCCTTCCAGCACGAGAGCCGCGGTCGACTGAAGAAAAACGCGCTTCTCTGGCTCGAGCGCCTCGTCATCCCTGAAGGCCGACGTCCCCTCGTCATAGGAAAACAAGGGAGCGAACTGCAGGGCGATCCATTCACGCAGCAGCGACTGCCGCCACGAGAGCTCGATGATTGATGATTCATGAAACCGCGCCGCAGCGTCGGTCGGGTCATCGGGCACCATCTCGAAGGCCCGTTCCGCATTGACGATCCCGCGCTTGACGAGCAATTCAGCGAGCGAGTCCTCGGGTTGGGAAGACGTCATCATGATGAGTTCGCCTTGCGACCAGTAGAGCACTGTGCGAACCGGGGCGCGAACGATCGTCAGATATCCGGTTCGCCGGTTCTGGATGAGTTCACCTACGATCACCGCGAACGGTGTGATCTCGAGCCTGGCGAGTGACATGGTTACCCCTAGTTTGGCACAGGGTTGCCGAACATGGATGCTCGGCAGCCTGCTCCTCCCCCGAACATGGCAGGTGTGACGCATTGGGAACGCCAGAATGAAGCGGCGGTCGCGCCGCGTTCACTAATCGAGGCCCGGGGGGATTCCGAATCTTTCGCCGGGTTAGGATGGCCAGAATGAGAAGGTTAGTCGTCGCCGCACTGCTCGTGCTCGTGTCTCTGTCTACCGTGGAAGCGCAGCCGGCCAGTGAGTCTTACGAGTTCATCCTCGCCAAGCTCGCGGCCGAGCAGGGGAACTACGACGAAGCTCTGACGAAACTCGACCGGCTCATTGCGAAAGATTCGGCGAACACCGACCTTCTGTTCGAACGGGCGATGGTCCTGATCGATTCGGGGAAAGTCGAACGTGCCGAAACCGAGTTACGAAAGATCACCGCGGCGAGCCCCGACTTCTATGACGCCCGCCGGGTACTGGCCCGCATGCTCCTCGATCGCGCCGGCACCGATCGCGCGAAAATCGAGGAAGCACTTCCACATCTTCAGGCGGCCTTCCGGATCAACGGCGACGATCTCTCCACCGGCGCGATGCTTGCCCAGGTGCTGATCAGCCTCAACCGCTTCGCCGACGCTGAGAAAACTCTCGGAGTCCTCGTCGAGCGCGCTCCCGATCAACGCTCTTTCAATTTCACTTACGCGCAGGTTCTGACGAAGCTGGGTCGAGCGGAAGAGTCGAGGAAATACCTCGAACGCACCGTGACGCTCGAGCCGTCGTTCGGACCCGCGATCATGCAACTCATCGAGTTCTATGAGAAGGAAGGAAACTGGCAGCGGGCCGGGGAGGTGCTGCAGCCTCTGGTCGAGGAGGATCCGCTCAACCTCGACCTCAAGCGCCAGCAGGCCGTCTATTTTCTTCGCGCTGGAGATGCCACGCGAGCGCAGGCCGCATTCAGCAGTCTCGTCGTCACGGACCCGAAGGACAGCCGTTCCCAGTACTTCCTGGCCGAGTCTCTGACCGATCTGGAGCGCTTTCCGGAAGCCGACGCCATCTATCGCAAGCTGCTTCTTGTGACGCCGGACGATCCGGACCTGTTGTCGAGCCTGGCCCTCAACCAGGTCGCGCAGCGTAACTTCGATGGCGCGGCAAGGAGCTTCAACACGATCCTCGCCCTCCCGAAAGTTGCGGACAATCTCGTGGTGCTGGCAAAGACACAGCTCGCGTACATCAGCCTGCAGCAGGAGAAGTTCGACACGGCCGTGGATACCGCCAGATCCGTGTTCGTGTTCCGCGACAAGCCGAACAGCCAGGCCATCAACATCGCACTCGAAGCGCTTCAGCGTCAGAAGAAGACTCGCGAGGCGATCGCCCTGCTCGAGCCGCTCACCGCCCGTTTTGCCGGCGACCCGTTCGTCAATGCGCGAATGATCGAGGCGCTTGCACGTGCCGGGCAGAAGGACAAGGCCCGCGCGGCGGCGGCAGCGCAGTCGAAATTCGGAACTCGCAACATGGTTACCGCTGCGGAGGCATTCATTCAGGCTGAAGACTTTCCATCGGCCATTGCCGTCCTCCGCGATGGAGTGAAGGCCAACGCTGCCGACGTCGATCTGGCGTTCCAGCTCGCGTCCGCCTACGAGCGGTCGGGAGATCACGCAGCTGCCGAGAAGGCCTTTCTCGCCATCCTCGACAGGAATCCTGATCACTCCGCAACGCTCAACTACCTCGGTTACATGTGGGCTGATGGCAATCGAAATCTCGATCGTGCGGCATCGATGCTCGAACGCGCCGTCAGCCAGGAACCAAAGAACGCCGCCTATCTCGACTCTCTCGGCTGGGCCTATTACCGGCAGGGCAAGTACGACCTGGCGCTCCGCTTCCTGAGCGAAGCGACTTCGCTGATGCCGCGAGACCCGACCGTTGCCGAGCATCTCGCCGACGCTTACGCGAAGGCAGGCGACTCGCCGAAAGCGCTCGACCTGTACAAGCGACTGCTGACCCTGGATCCTGCCGTGAAACTCGAGCAGCAGGTGAAGGCCAAGATCGCGGAACTCGAGAAGAAACTTGCGTCCGTGCACCAGTAACTCCGGACCGGGCTGGCGTCCAGCCACGATTCTGGTCGCTTGCCTTCTGCTTGCGGCGGCATGCCGAACCGGGCGTCCGACAGGGGCGCCTTTCGCTCCGCTCCACGCGGCGACGGGAGATGCTGCAATCGCGGAACTGCAACAGCGGCGTGCGACGTTTCGTGGCGCTCGCGCTCTGCTTCGCGTACGTGCGACCAGCGGTAGCGAGACGCAGTCGTTTCGCGCCCAGTTGTTCGTTCCGGATGCCCGTCGTGTGGAACTTACCGCCTACACGCCGATCGGCACCGTCGCAGCAACGTTGAACGCCGAAGGCGATCACGTCGTATTTCGCGAGACCGGGAGGGATCCCCAGGAACTGAGTGCGCGCAGGCTGACGGGACCCTTCGGCGTGTTCGGCTCCGCGCTCACTCCCGCGCAACTGGCGATGCTCATCATCGGACTGCCACCTGAGGGCGCGACGGCAGTCTCCGCGTCCCCGGCCGGCCTCGCCCATGTTGCCGCCGGCGATCTGGAGGTCGCGTTCGAACCCGCCGTCTATCCTCCGACGCACGTGACGGTGACGCGAGGTAGCGATCGCGTCGAGATCGACCTGCTCGAACTGGGAGCGCCCGACTGATGCGCGAAGTGATTCGTTCGTTCGCCAAGATCAACTGGTCGCTCCGGATTCTGTCGAAGCGCGACGATGGCTTTCACGACCTCGAGACGCTCTTCCAGCAGATTTCGCTGCACGACGTGCTGACCATCGAGCCTTCCGATGGGCTAACCCTTACCTGCAGCGATTCATCCATCCCGGTGGACGACACGAATCTCATCATGCGCGCCGCGAGGGCTCTTGGAGCCCCTCCTGCGTCCATTCATCTCGAAAAGCAGATTCCCGCCGGTGGCGGGTTGGGCGGAGGCAGCTCCAACGCGGCCGCGACGCTGATTGCACTCGACCGGATGTTTGCGATGCAGACGTCGCGCGATCGCCTTCATGAAATCGCGTCGACCATTGGCTCCGATGTGCCTTTCTTTCTGGTCGGAGGCACCGCCTTAGGCACCGGACGCGGCGAGCTGCTGGTGCCTCTGCCGCCGGTGGCCCACGTCCCGCTCGTGCTCATCCTTCCTGAAGAGCGTGTGCTGACCGGGGAAGCGTTCGCTGCAATTCGCAGCTACTCGAAGGCGAAGGGAATTGAACGCTACCAGCAGGCGATCCGCCACGATCTGTTCAGTGAGCGGGAACTGCTCACGAACGATTTCGAAGCGGGCGTCTTCGCGCGGTTGCCGCAACTCAGAGTTTGGCGGGAACATCTTCTCGGATCGGGCGCGATCTGGGCGGGAATGAGCGGTTCGGGGTCGACGATCGTGGGAGCGTTCTCGAATCTCGGCGATCGGGATGCCGCGCTCGCCGCGCTTACGGGCGTGAATGCGGTCGCTGCAGAGACGATGTAGACCGGCTTCGACGGCACGCTCACGAGTCGGTAGGTTCGCGGGATCCCGCGTCGCTCCCCCGGACTCGCAAGCAGTCTCCTCAGTGCGCAACGGCAAACGATGAGGCCCTCGGAAGGAATGTTCGGCTAACCCTTGCTTAAAACGAACGTTCGTTCTATTCTCTTGCAGACAGGAGGTACCCCAATGACTTCAGGTTTGAATTGCGACTCCCTGAATCCCAAATTCGTCTTCGCCTCGCCTGTATTCAGCGATGAGCTCAGCAAGACCGGCGAGCTGCCGGTCGACCGTCTCACCGATCACGTCGATCACGCGTTCGCCGCCTGGTACGAAACCGCCGCGGAGACGTGCAAGCATCCCATCAGCGATGGCCTCGACCCCAGGCAGGTAGTCCGCGACACGAAGGTCGAACTGATGCACCCGGTCGACCAGCCCGTCGTGATGCGCATCGATTTGTGGGTTGAGAACCTCGACGCAGCGAGCTGCGTCTATGGCTTCACGCTATCGAGCGAAGATGGCTGCGTGCCGTTCGCACGCGGGGAGCGCACCGTCACCCACATCGACCCGGAGTCGAACCGCCCGCAGCCCTGGAGCGCGGCATTCCGCACGAGCCACGAGGTGCTGCTCAAGGACCTTCCGGCGTTCGGATGAAAGGGCAGCGCACACGGCAGAGCATCCTGCACAAGGCGATCGATCTAGCGTCCCTCGAAGGGCTCGAAGGGCTGACGATCGGTCGCCTCGCGGATGATCTCTCGATGAGCAAGAGTGGTCTCTTCGCCCACTTCGGGTCGAAGGAAGAGTTGCAGATCGCCACGATCGATGCGGCTTCGCAGCGTTTCATCGACGCGATCTTTACCCCGGCTCTCGCGATCCCTCGTGGCTATCCGCGTCTGATGGCCATCTGCCGCTCCTGGCTCGAATACGTCCAGGGAGGGGTGTTTCCAGGAGGGTGCTTCTTCGCCGCCGCATCGTTCGAGTTCGATGGGCGCCCCGGCCCTGTGCGTGATCGCGTGGTGAAACTCATGAACGACTGGATCGGCGCGCTGGAGAAGGCCGTGGCCATGGCCCAGGAGGCCGGCCACCTCTCGCGCACCGTCGAACCCGCGCAACTCGCCTTCGAACTCAACGCCCTCTTCCTCGGCGCGAATTTTTCGTACTACCTCCGCCGCGACGAGCAGGCAATCGAGCGAACCCGGATCGCGATCGAAGCACGTCTGGGATCGCTCCTGTGCCGAGTGCCGAGTGCCGAGTGCTTGAGCGCTTAGCCTACTGCTCGCCCTTGTAGATTGCCACGTGCGGCACGCCGTCGTCGCCGATCCAGCCGCGGTACATCCCTTCGCTGTTGAATGGCGTTGCGAAGTTGCCCTTTGCGTCGAGCGCGATCACGCCGCCTTCGCCGCCGGCGGCTTTGAGCTTCTTCATCACCACTTCGTTCGCAGCGTCGGCGACTGACATTCCGCGGTACTTCATCAGCGCGGCGATGTCGTAGGCCACAGTCCAGCGGATGAAGAACTCGCCGTGGCCGGTGCCTGACACGGCGCACGATTCGTTTTCGGCGTACGTTCCAGCGCCGATGACCGGCGCGTCGCCGACGCGACCGAACTGCTTGTTCGTCATGCCGCCGGTCGACGTTCCTGCTGCGAGGTCGCCGTTGCGATCGAGCGCCAGGGCGCCGACGGTTCCATGCTTCTTCTCCGGATCCGCGACAGGGGTCGCCGGCGTCTTCGCCGGGCCTTTCGCTTCCTCTTCGCGCCTGAGCTCCGTCTGCAGCGCCTTCCATCGCCGCTCGGTCCAGAAGTAGGACGGGTCGACGATCTCGAGGCCCTGCTTCGTTGCGAACAACTCCGCGCCGCGTCCCATCATCATCACGTGCGGCGACTTCTCCATCACGGCGCGCGCGGCGCTGATCGGATTGCGGATGATCGAGACGGAAGCGACTGCGCCGGCCTTC
>JBKJVD010000123.1:0-3338 GCA_046590585.1 Thermoanaerobaculia bacterium
CAGCGCCTCCAGGACTTTCCTGACGTTCTCGCGTTGCACACCGATTCCCCGGCCGTGAATGATTCGCACCTGCCGAAACCCGCGCCGGCGCGCTTCGGTCAGGTACTCGAGCGTGACGTCGCGGACGTCGCCAGGCTGGAAGGGGTGAAGATCGAGAACATCCTCGATCGGGATCTCGACCGGCTCGTCCTTCACGCCCCGGATTCTATGCGATACTCACGTGTCCAAAACCGGAGCCCGACAACGAATGGTCCTGTTCAATCACGCCACCCGGGAGATGACCGCCAAGATCGTCTACTACGGCCCAGGCCTGTGCGGTAAGACGACGAATCTGATGGTCATCTTCGACAAGCTCGATCCCAAGTCAAAAGGGAAGATGCTGTCGCTGGCCACCAAGACCGATCGCACGCTCTTTTTCGACCTGCTTCCGGTCGACATCGGCAAGGTCGGAGCCTTCAACCTCAAGATCCAGCTCTACACCGTCCCCGGACAGGTCTTCTACAACGAGACGCGCAAGCTCGTGCTCAGGGGCGCCGACGCGGTGGTGTTCGTGGCCGACTCCCAGCCTTCTATGGTGGACTCGACCCGCGAAAGCTTCGCGAACCTCATCGAAAACCTCGAGGTGAACCAGATCGACGTCAATGACACGCCGATCGTCATCCAGTACAACAAGCGCGACATCCCCGGCGTCCTGTCAGTCGAGAAATTGCAGGAAGCCCTTGGATTCGAAGGCTATCCATACACCGAGGCCGCGGCGATCAAGGGCGAAGGAGTCATGGAGACGTTCAAGCTCGTCTCCAAGATCACCGCCAAGCATCTGCTCCGCCGGGTCAAGGGGCGTTCGGGCTCGCCCGAGCCCGAGCCGAAGAAAGCCACTCCCGCCGCCAAGGTGGCGGTCAAGCCGGCGGCTGCGCCGGAACCCGAGCCTGTCACGCCTTCGAACCCGTTTGCCGACTCAGTCCCATTCCCTGAGTCCGGTCCGCTTGATTCAGGCTACGAGAAGATGGAAGAGGTGTCTCTCGAGTCGCTGATCTCGGAGGGCCGCGAACGTCCCGCCACCTTCAGCGGCACGGTGCCGATTCCGATCATGGAAGAGGTCGAGGAACTGGACACCGACCAACTCGTTGCTGTAGCCGACGAGCCCGTCGCAGTCTCGTTCGATGACCAGCCTGAGCCGGCCGCTGCGGACAGCTCCGCACGCTCCCAGGAGCTCGAAAGCGAGCTGATGAACCTGCGCGGCGAGATGGACATCCTCAAGAGCGAACACCGCAACGACCTCAAGTCGCTGCTGCGTGACATAGAAGCTCTCGGCGATCGCGTCCGTACGCTGCTGGATTCGTAACCGGTTGAATAAAACGTAAGCCCGGTCACGTTTTCACCGGACATCCCTGACTAAGATCGCTGGCCAAAGCAACGGAGGAACCACCCATGCGACGCACACTGGCTCTCACACTTTCCCTCGGACTGCTTCTCGCCGGTTGCAAGGCGAAAGAGGCGTTCGACCAGGCGAACATCTCCAAGGACCTCGACAAGCGCGGCACCACCGACCTCCTCAAGCAGGTCGCTGATGATGAATACAACGCGCCGGCGGATGGTCGCCTCACCGACAGCCAGGTGCAGATGTACCTCAAGGTCCGGGAGCATGAAAAGAAGATCGCCCGGGTGGCCATGGTCGAGATGCAGGAGCACGCTGAGAAGTCCAAAAAAGAAGGCGACAAGTCGATTGCCGGCATGATGGAAGGGTTCAAGAGCCTCGGTTCAGCCGCAGACATCGCCACTGCCGACATCCGCGCCGCGAA
This sequence comes from Thermoanaerobaculia bacterium, assembly GCA_046590585.1. Taxonomy (GTDB): domain Bacteria; phylum Acidobacteriota; class Thermoanaerobaculia; order Gp7-AA8; family Gp7-AA8; genus JBKJVD01. Next base: position 1,800 of record JBKJVD010000123.1, read on the forward strand.
AGATCTCGGCTACAACTCCCAGGAGTATCTCTGGGTCAAGCAGCAGATCCTCGCCGCCAGCGGAGCGGCCATGGCCGCGAAAGCGACCGAAGCCATTTCGGCCAACTTCGATGCTGCGTATGCGCAGGCAAAGAAGGCTCATGACGACGCGAAGGACGAAACCACGAAGAAGATGTACGGCGAGATGCTCGCCGGGTATGAGAAGAGCCGCGCCGAGATGGCCGCTCAGACCCAGAACGAGGACCCTGCTGCCGCGCACAACCGCCAGCTCCTCGCGAAGTACGAAAATACGCTGAACGCGTTTGCCACCGAAGTTTCGAAGTGGTCGGACAAGCCGGTCGACGCGCAGAAGGCCGTCCAGGAATGGGAAAAGGGCCTCGACGACGCGAAGAAACAGGCAGCAGCTGAGAAGTAAACCGTCCTCGATCTCGATTTTGATTGTTCAGCCGCCGTCGTTCGACGGCGGCTTTATTTTTGTGCGGGGAAATCGCAGACCATGAACGAACGCCAGAGCATCCAGCCCTTCGCGCCGCACCTCACCTGCTCCCGATGTGACTGGAAGGAGCCGGTCGAGCGCCTCGTGAACCTCTGCCCGCGATGTTCCTCGCCGATCCTGGTTCGCTACGCCCTCGAGCGCCGCCAGGGATTGCGCGAGGAGATCGCGAGCCGTCGCTCCGATATGTGGCGGTGGTCGGAATTCCTGCCGCTTCCGCAGGGAGCCGAGATCGTGTCTCTGGGCGAGGGAGAGACTCCTCTACTTCCGTCCCGGGTTCATGAAGGTGTTTTCTTCAAGGACGAATCGAACAATCCGACCCGATCCTTCAAGTCGCGCGGGATGGCTGTGGCGGTCACGATGGCTAAGCACCTCGGCGCAGAGCGCCTGGCCGCGCCGACCGCGGGCAATGCAGGCTGCGCCCTCGCTGCCTATGGTGCGCGCGCCGGAATCCCGGTCTTCGTTGCGATGCCCGACGACACGCCTGCTTCGATTGTCGACGAAGCCCGCGGTTACGGCGCCGAGGTGGTGCTGGTCCAGGGCGTCATCACCGACGCCGCGAAGAGGGTGCAGCAGGAAATTGCAGCGAACGGAGGGTTCGATCTCTCGACGTTGAAGGAGCCCTACCGCGTCGAGGGAAAGAAGATCATGGCCTATGAGCTCGTCGCGCAGCTCGGACGGGTTCCCGACGTCGTTCTTTATCCGACCGGAGGCGGGACCGGCCTGATCGGGATGTGGAAAGCGTTCGATGAGATGGAATGTCTCGGCTGGATCGGTTCCGAACGACCGCGCATGGTCTCGGTGCAGTCGAGTGGATGCGCCCCGATCGTCCGCGCGTTTGAAACGGGACAGGAAACCGCGGCGGAGTGGGAAGAGCCGCGCACCGAGGCCTGGGGCCTGCGCGTTCCTCGTGCAATTGGGGACCGTCTCATGCTGCAGGCGATTCGCGATTCGAACGGAATGGCGATTGCGGTGGCCGACGCGGAGATCGAGCCCGCGGCCGACGAACTGCGCCGGACTGAAGCGCTCGATGCCGGACCCGAGGG
>JBKJVD010000077.1:0-14413 GCA_046590585.1 Thermoanaerobaculia bacterium
GGACGCCTCCGCCATTCCGCCAGGGACCGGGCGGCTACCGCATCGCGTCCTCGACGTCAGCCAACGGCCCGTTCACCGTGATCGTCACGACGCCAGACAAGGAAACGTCGAGCTTCATCGTCGACTCCCTCGATCCGTCCACGAACTACTTCTTTCAGATCACGACGGTGACGTATCCGCATCCGCCACAGCAGAACGTGGTCGTGAGCGAGCCGCGAGCCACGCTCGCGGCGGGCACATCGCAGGGACAGCCCGCCGCGCCTGCCGTCGTCGTCTACCGTTACCCGTCCGTCATCTCGCAGCGTCCCGGCTCAGTCGGCACGTCCGAGCTGATCCTCGGAAACGCCGGAGATCTCGCGGCTGCAGTGACGATCACGCAGAGCGGGGCGTTTTACACGGTTTCACCGGCAGCCTTCACGATTCCCGGCGGAGGCTCGCAGGTGGTGACGATCACCGGCGTCGCGCAATCAACCGTCAAGGCGTTCGACGGCCAGCTCACGCTGTCGGGAACCGGGGTTCCGACGAACACCACGATCTCGGTTCAGATGATCGTGAGCGATCCTCCCACCGCACCGGTGAACGCGCAGGCCAGCGCGAACCGCATCGATGTCGCAGCGCCTGCCGCTCAGGGCACGACCGGCTCGGTCGAGTTCCGCAACACCGGCACCGGCACCCTGCAGGGGGTCGTGACGGCGAACGTGCCGTGGATCATCCCGCCGAAAGAGCTGATCGTCATTCCGCCCGGTGAATCGCGAACGGTGACCTTCACCATCGATCAATCGAAGAGGCCCGATGCCGGCTCGCCATCCGGGGCCGTAACGGGGACGCTCTCGCTCGTGTACCAGACCAGCGCGGGAGGGGTGACCACGCTCGACGGCGGCGGATCGACACCCAGTTCGAGCATCGTGACGGTGGTCTACACCGTATCGCCACCGATCAACACCGCGACGATTCCCGCATTTGCCTCAAACGAGATCGCCTACTTCGTCCCGGGCGTCGGCAACGTTACCGGCTCGCGCAATCGCGTCTTCATCTCCGACATCTCCATCGTCAACGTGTTCGGCATCGACAGCCCGAAGGACATCAGGATGTTCTTCAGCCCGATCGATCCGGCCGGGGCCACGACGGCCACGAACGTGCAGGCGCTCGAGCCGAATCAGGGAATCACGTTCGCGAATGTGGTGAAGACGGTGTTCGCCACGAACCAGGCGCAGGGGACGATCCAGATCCGCACGACCAGCATCGATAAGCTGTTCGTGAGCGCGAACATCTTCAATGTGAGCGATTTCCGCGGGACGTACGGGACCAACATTCCGATCTTCCGCTCGGACCGCGCGTTGCAGCCGGGACAATCGCTCACGCTGAGCGGCCTCCGTCGCAACGCGGCCCGCACGACCTACACGAACATCTTCGTCCAGGAGACGAGCGGAAACACCGCAACGTGGGAACTCGAGTTCTTCGACGCCGCAGGCACCTCGCTGCCGGCCATCGGTGCGAGCGACAAGCTGACCGGCAGCGTCGCGCCGTTCCGGCTCGTCACCGTTCCCGATCGCGTGCCGGTCGGGGCGGTTTCCGCGCGGCTCACGCTGCTTCCCACATCGGGAGGACGCATCGTGGGATACGCCACGCCGGTCGATGACGAGAGTGGCGACTTCTGGACGGTGGTCGACTGGAACCGCGAGCTCGGATCGCTGGCCACGGAACCGGTGATCATCCCCGTCGCCGGTTCGGTCCGCGGCGCGCTCAACGCGTTCTTCCGCACCGACGTCTCGGTCACCAACCCGTCGACGGCGCCGGCTTCAGCGCAGCTTCGCTATTTCGATCGGCGCGGCATCACGCGCGATCGGCAGTTCAGTCTCAATCCCCGGGAGACCCGGACCTTCGAGGACATCATCGGAAGTTCCTTCCCCGACCTCGGCGATTCTGCCGGTTACCTCGAACTCACTCCGGAAGGCTCCGCGTCGGTGACCAGCAGGACTTTCGCGACTCTTCCAACCCTCACCGGAACGTACGGAACAGCGGTTCCCGCGCTCCCTCGCTCCGCCGCGCTCCGCCTGGGCCAGAGCCGAATCATTGGCGGCCTCGACGTCGCCTCGCAGGAAACGATCGTCGGCGCCAGACCGGGAACGTTCCGCACGAACGTCGGACTCGTCGAGATCTCAGGCGAAGCAGCCACCGTTGAAGTTACCGTCATCTACAACGACATCAAACAGTACACGTCTGGCATCCGCGTGGCGAAGCTGTCCTTCGACCTCCTGCCGCATCAGTCACGGATCGAGAATCTCGCCGCGCACATCCGTCTGAACAACCCGAATGTCGCCGATCTCCGCGGTGTGCAGCTCCAGTTCAAGGTGACCGGGGGAGACGGTGCCGTAATCGTTTATACGTCGTCGATCGACAATGGAACGGCGGATCAGGTGCTTCGAACCCAGTGACGCGGGCCGGTGGCCGCGTCGGCGTCGCCATGGCCACCCGCCGGACGTCGGTTTGCAGTTGACGCGGCGCGGCGCGGCGCGTACCTTCGACTGCACAACACAATTCAATCTTGCGTCGGAGGAACCATGCATTCCCTTGCCCGGGTTCGCGGTCTCATCCTCATCCTGCTCGCCGTCATCCTCGCGCCTGTCGCTTTCGCGGCCGACGGGAAGGTCATGGGAAGCATCAACCGGACCGATGGCACGCCCATCGGCGGAGTCATCGTCCAGGTACTCGGCACCTCGCGAGTCGGTCTCAGCGACGCGCGAGGTAATTTTCAGATCGATGGCGTCCCGGAAGGGACCTACACAATCGACTTCGTGGCAGGCGAGAATGTCGCCAACCTGCCTGGAGTCGTCGTCACTGCCGGCCAGACCGCAACGGTCAAGCAGGTCGTCGACTGGCGCATCAGCGTGGCGGAGACGATCACCGTCTACTCCGCCTCGCGCCGGGCGGAGCGGATCGTCGACGCGCCTGCGGCGGTCTCAGTCGCCACCGAGCAGCAGATCGCAGCGGCTGCACCCACGGGTCAGGCGCCGAAAATCATCGAGTCCGCACCTGGCGTCGACTTCACGCAGAGCGGTCTCTACGACTTCAACTTCAACACCCGCGGGTTCAACAGTTCGCTGAACCGGCGCGTGCTGACGCTCATCGACGGTCGCGATCCATCGGTCCCGTTTCTGGGTGCGCAGGAGTGGGCCGCACTCTCGTATCCGGTCGACGAAATGTCGTCGGTAGAACTGGTGCGCGGTCCCGGATCGGCACTGTACGGGCCGAACGCGTCCTCCGGCGTCCTCAACATGACTTCAAAACGCCCCAGCGCAAGCCAGGGCGGACGCCTCCTGGTCACCGCCGGCGACCTCTCCACACGGCGCGGTGATGTCCGGCACGCCGGTTCATTCGGAAACGACTGGTTCTATCGCGTCACCGCCGGCGCCGCACAGAGCGATGACTACACGCTCCCGCGCAATGCTGGCGTCGAATACGCCGGCCTTCCCCCGGAACGGGTTCCACTGGCCGAGGATCAGGTGAAGATCCGCTTCGGTGGCGCTCGCCTCGACAGGAACTTCAGTTCCGGGAACGTGTTCACCATCGAAGGGGGCCTTGCCTCGCTGGCCGGACCGGCGTTCCAGACCGGAATCGGTCGCGTGCAGGTAACGGACGTCAAGCATCCATGGGCGCGCGTCAACTTCAATGCTGCCCACTACAACTTCCTGGCTTACTACGACGCCCGCAAGGCCGAGGATCAGGTCGCTCTCGCCTCCGGCGCGAGCCTCTGGGAAGACTCGAACAACATCAACGCCGAACTGCAGACGAACTGGGAACTCGGCGACCGGATCAAGGTTGCGGGCGGCGTGGCCGCCAACAAGCAGGAAGTCGACACGGCAAACCCGGCCGGTGTCCAGACCCTCATGGCCGAGGCTCGCTCCGAAGACCAGCAGTCGGCGTTCGGGCAGGCCGAGTTCGACGTCACCAAGGCGTTGCGCCTCGTCCTGGCCGGCCGGTACGACCTGAGTAGCCTGCATGAAGACCAGTTCTCGCCCAAGGCCTCCCTCGTCTATCAGGTCAACGATCACCAGTCATTCCGATACGGATACAACGAGGCATTCCAGCGTCCGAACTATTCGGAGATGTTCCTCTCCGCTCCTGCAGGCGCGCCAGCGAACCTCGCCGGTGCCGCTGCAGCAAATCCCCAGACCGCGCCCCTTGCTCCGGCACTCGCTCAACTCGGGTTCGGTCCGCTTCCCGTCCTCGCCCGCGGCAATGCGAACCTCGACGTCGAGAAGGTGAAGAGTCACGAGATCGGCTACTCCGGAATCTTCGGCGGGAAGGTGTTCACAACCGTCGACTACTACCGCAGCCAGCTGAGCGACTTCGTCACCGACCTCCTGCCGGGAGTGAACAGCGCGTTTCAGCCTTACCAGGTTCCCACAACGCTTCCGGCTCCGGTCCAGGCGGGAGTCAATGCATTCCTCCGTGCCGCACTCCGAGCCAACTACCGCGGACTGACCACAGTGAACGGAAAGCCGGCTCTGGTGTTCTCCTACGTGAATGCCGGGCAGGTCGACACGCAGGGCGTGGAGTTCGCCGTGAACTACTACCTGTCGAATCGCTGGCTTCTCGACTTCAACTACTCCTGGTTCGACTTCGACGTGAAGGAACAGGCCCTCGGCGATGTGCTGCTTCCCAACTCGCCCGAGCACAAATACAACGCCGGCATCGCCTGGCATGGTGGTCGTTTCGATGCGAAGCTCGGCTATCGCTGGGTTGATGAATTCCCCTGGGCCGCAGGCATCTTCAAGGGCAACGTTCCGTCGTACGACGTCGTGAACCTCTCCGGTAACTACAGGATCTCCGACCGCTTCTCGGTCGGCGCCGACGTCAGCAACGCTCTCGACAACGAGCACTGGGAGACGTTCGGCGGCGACATCCTTCATCGCCGCGCAGTCGGCTTCGTGACCGTGAACTGGTAATCCGCTGATCCCGTGCGGGGTGCCCCTCGTGGCACCCCGCCGTTTCCACGTTCGACAGGAGCGCCAGAATGTCAGAACTGATCGTGATCGCTCACGCCCGCGCAAAAGAGGGTTCCGAAGACGCGATCAAGACGGCACTTCGCGAATGCTCGGTACCGACGCTCCAGGAACCTGGCTGCATCGCTTACGAACTCTATCGTGGCGGCGCTGACGGCCGGTCGTTCTACACGCGTGAGCGATGGCGATCGAAGAGCGATTTCGACCTGCACATGGGTTCCGCGCACGTGGCCCGGCTCTTCGGGACGATCGGCGGCGAGGTCGATGGCGCGCCGGAGATCGACATCGTCGAATCGTTCTGAAGGCAGAACCTGCGAGGATCGATCGCGCCCTCCCACGAGCCACTAGTGCTGAGCCAATGAACCGCGCGTCGCGGCGACTGGGGAGAAGCCACTGGTGTCGTCCGGCGTCAATGGGCATGGGCACGCTCGGCGTGCTACGCCATTCACATTCGATGCGGAGTCGGGGCGTTCGTGCACGATGCCAGTCCTTTCGAAGGAGCCCCGTGCAAGCTGTCTCCCTTCTCCCTGCGGGAGAAGGTGGCGCCGCGCGCCGGATGAGGGGGCGGCGCGAACGTAAGTTGAATCCATCGCAGATATTCTGCGTCCAGTAGACTCCCCACTACTGACAGGTGCTAACCGCGCGTTGCACCGTCTCAGCACAAACTGCGGAGTCGAAATCTACATTCGCGTGACCCCTCATCCGGCGCTGCGGCGCCACCTTCTCCCACGGGGAGAAGGAAGATCGAAGTGCGCCCGCTCGCCTCTCAGCGCCGCATGAGTGCTGGTAGCTTCGAAGGGTAAGAAACCCTGGTACTCCCCGCGGATGGAATGTCCTCCGGCCCTCCGGCTGATACGATTTCCTGAAATGACGTCACAGGAAGTTGAAGACATCAAGCGCCACTTCACCGTCGTCGCTGAGGGGATCGAGAAGAAGGTCCAGCTGGTGGCTGAAGCCATCGGCGAACTCGACGAGAAGTTGGATCGTGAGATCGGCGGTCTCCGTGAGGAAACGACTCGGGGATTTGTAGAGCTGGAACCGCGCTGACAGGGACGCGGACTCAACCGGATACGGAATCTGCGTGTTCCTGCAAGTCGTTGAGTGATTGCGACCAGCTCAGATCTCCAGCCGCCCGGCGATTGCACGGGCTGCCGCTTTGGTCCCGAGCGTACCGCCGATGTCGCTGGTCGTCTCCCCCGCTTCGACCGCGGCAATCACGGCGCGCTCGATCGCGCCTGACTCTTCGCTGTAGCCGAGATACTCCAGCATCATCGCGCCAGTGAGGATGGCCCCGATCGGATTTGCCAGGCCCTTCCCTGCCAGCGGGGGTGCGCTGCCGTGGATCGGCTCGAACAAGGACACGCGACCCGGATGGATGTTGCCCGACGCCGCCATGCCGAGTCCGCCCTGCAGCGCGGCACCCAGGTCGGTGATGATGTCGCCGAACATGTTGTTCGTCACGATGACGTCGAACATCTCCGGCGCGCGGACCATCTGCATCGCCAGCGCATCGACGAACATGTGAACGTGTTCGATCTCCGGATATTCGAGCGCCACTTCATTGAAAGTCCGCAGCCAGAGGTCGCCGCCGAAGCGCATGACGTTATTCTTATCGGTCATGCAGACTGATTTCCGGCCGTGCTGCTTGGTGTACTCGAATGCGTAGCGGATGATCCGCTCCACGCCGCGCCGGGACGAGATGTCCTCCTGAACCGCGATTTCGTCCTGCGTTCCTTTCTTGAACACCCCACCCATTCCGACATACGCGCCTTCCGTGTTCTCGCGGAAAATCACGAAGTCGATTTCCTTTCGACCCTTGTTCCTGATCGGCGAGAGTCCTTCGCTGAGCAGCCGGACCGGCCGGTAATTGACATAGAGGTCGAGCTGAAAGCGCATGCCGAGAAGAATATCGGCGGCGTGTTTCATGTCCGGGACGCGAGGATCGCCGAACGCGCCGACATAGACGGCAGCGTACTGGTCGCGAATCTCTTCCATGGCCCCGGGAGGCATCGAGATTCCCGTCCGCAGATACTCGTCGGCGTTCCATCCGAAGCGGGTGAACTCGAGGCCGAGATCGCGGCGTTCGTTGACGAGCTCGAGGATCTTCATGCCCGCGTCGATCACTTCCGGGCCGATCCCGTCCCCGGGCACGACCGCAATCCGTTTCGTCATTCTTCCTCTTCCTCCGGCGCCGGGATTATACGTGCGACCTGCGTTCGATCGGGACGCAGGACACCCGACCTCGAGGGGAAGATCCGCCACGAGTCAAAGCGAAAGGTCCGAAGGCCGGATCAGGGTGATTGCGCGTTCCTCGATCCCGCGACGGAGTGCGGGATCGCACAGCGCGGCGGTCTCGCGATCCCAGGCATAGTTCCAGTGCCCGTACGACTTCACGGAGGTTCCCGGATGCGTCACGAGTTCCGTCACACCGTCGGGGACATCGGCGAGGAGCCGCAGGAGCCGCGTCGTGTCGAGGCGTCCCGCATCGGCAATGCCGATGGTCCCGCCGTTGCGCGCATCGACTGCCGGGCTCCGGCTCGCGGCATGCGACGACAGTGTCCCCAGCGACCGCACCGCCATTGCCCGGATCGACATTCCCCTCACCTTCCACTCGCGCGGCACACGGACGTAGCCGATTCGATACTCAGCGGCCAGTCGCACCACGAGCGCGAAGATGCCGGGCAGCGCGTGCAGGTGCTGGTGCCCGTTGACGAACTTCAGCGGCAACTGCGCTGCGAGAAGCCGCTCGATCTGGGCGCGGAACTCCCGTTCGATCCATTGCAGCGGAATGCGTCCGCCGAGGTAGCGTGGAATGAACTGAGCGTAGCCGGCGGGCATCGGCTTCCCTGTCGTCAGCGCAATCTCTTCCACGAGCGCGAGATGCGCGCCGATTTCCAGGGATGGCACCGCCCGGAGTCGCGTCACCGCGTCGTCGAATGCCACGCCGTTCGCCACGACACTGCAGGCGGTGACAATTCCGTTGAGGTGCGCCGTGATCGCTGCCGCGGTCATGCCTGGATCGAGCCCGGCATCATCGGCGGTGACGATCAGCCGCTTCACGATCCGGTCCGCTGCCGGGGCGTCCCACCCGCTCCGCTGTCGTCCTTCTGCGGGGTCCGGCGCGGCACTCGGCGCTTCATCTCCGGATAGAGGGTGACGAGCTCGCGAAAGATCTTCACGATGACCGCCGGAGAGGAAAGGCTCGACTGCCCGAGCACGCGCGGAAAGTAGTCGAGCCCGATCTGCTGGATGATGAAACCGCGGTTCTTCGCCTTGACGATCAACTCAGCGTCGATGAGCGAGCCTTCCGACTTCAACTCGATCGACTCGAGGACTTCCCGCTTCATCAGCTTGAACGAGAAGTTGATGTCACGGTGCGGCCAGCCGAAGAGCACACCGATCAACGCGTTGTAGACATACGAGTAGATCGTCCGGCGAACGCCTTCGATCGTGCGATCGAGGCGGTATCCGGCAATCACGTCCGCCCCCGTGAGCGCCATCGCCCTCATGGCCTGCCCGAGAGCATCGGGATCGAAGGGAAGATCGGCATCCATGTAGAAGACGAGGTCTTTCCGCGCAGCTGAAAACCCACTCTTCAGAGAACCGCCCAGCTTCCGGTTTACGGGATGCCGGATCACACGCAGGTGCGGGTTGGATGTGGCCAGGCCTGCGACGATGCCGGGAGAACGATCGTTCGACGCGTCGTCGACGATGATGACCTCATAGTCGTCCGAGTAGGTTTCGAGCGCCTGGACCGCGGTGGTAATGGCGTGCTCGATGTTCAACTCCTCGTTGAACATTGGAATCACGAGCGAGACGGACGGGCGGACCATTCCAGCCGATGATACGTGATCGGCTTTCATCTCTGCTCGAGGGCGAGGAGCTTGACCGATACGCGCCGGGCATCCCGATTTCCCAGCACCGCCGCGGGGACAAACGATTGTTCACTGCGGATCGTCAGCACCCCGGGCCCGCGTTGCCCGAGCGGAACGATCAGGGTCGTCGCCTCTCCCGCCGTCACATCTGATTCCGCGGCAGGAACTCCATCGACGAGCACTCTCACATGGTTGCTCCGATATGGCGTGTCTAACGAGAGCGCCAAACGAAGCGTGACCGTCGAGGCCTGCCGCGGCGGGAGGCGCAGGAACGCCTGCGGCCCGAGCCAGCGCCACGTCAGCCCTTCCATCGTTCGCTCCGGAGCGGAAACCCCTTCGATCGGCAGGAAGCGCGACGCCGGCGGCACCGGTTCGAGCGAAACGACCCGGTAATGGTTCCGTGTGATCTTGCCGTACGCGTCGCTGGGCGGCCACTCGAACGACTTCGAGCCAGCGACACTCGAACCTCCATCCGTCAGATACACCAGCGCAATATCCGGCCGCGCATAGAACTCATTGAGCCCGGCCTCGGTAGATCGCGACCGGAATTTCGCGAACAGCTGATCGGCATGCGGGCGGAGGCTCAGGTCGTAAAGAATCACCGTGTCCGGGGAGAGTGAGCGCGACGCATACGTCGCCGCCTGCACGGGCGGCGACGGTGTGCGCGTGCGCGCCTGGAGAACCGGCGAAACGTAAAGCAGCGATCCGACTGCGAAGAGCGCCACAGCGACCCACGCGAACGGCCGGAAGACGAGAGCATTCCTCATCACTCGGAGACCGACCGCTGCGGCGACTGCAACGATCAGCATCGACGGAAGGCTGTAGCGCGCACCGTCGGCCGGATCCATCGCCACGATTGCAAACCCGATATGCACGACAGTCATCGTAGCCAGCGGAAGGAACTCTTTCCAGTTGCGACGTCGCAGAATCGCGACCGCTCCACCGGCCGCCACGATCATCAACGGAAACGCGATCGCCTTCGGTCCCCACGGATGAAGGAGGAAGCGAACCGCGACCGTCGCAATCGAACCGGCACCTCGGGACTGGCCGGCGTCATGGGAAGCTACGTAAGCCGCCTGATTCCTCTGCGATTCAACGAAGGGAGACCAGCCGCCGGAAGCATCGACCAGCGGGGCGAACCAGAGGATGGAGATGAATGCGAAAAAGAAAACCGCCATCGCGCGGTGGCGCCAGTGGCCCATCTGCCAGAGGATGACCAGGAACATCGGAAGCAGCGCGATCGCCATCTGCGGCCGCGTTCCGATCGCGGCCGACAACCAGGTTCCGATCGCGGCCGCCCTCCGGTCAGAACCGGCGGCCGGAAACTTCGTCGCTCGCTCGAGCGCCAGCGCGATGAACATCAGCATTGGTGCATCCGACAACGCGAGCGATCCATGCACGAGCATCGATGCCGAGAAGTAGAAGATCAGCGCAGCAATGCAGCCAGCTTCCCGTTCGCCGGTGAGCGCCGAGGCGGCGCGAGAAAGAGCCAGAAACCCGATGACCGAGGAGATGACGCTGACGATGACCAGCGAGAACCATGGGTCGGCCACGAACCAGTGGGCTACCTTGCCCATGCCGACCAGTAGCGGGTAGCCCGGCGGGTGCGGCCGCGAGTGCACCGGCTCGAAATCGATCACGGCCCGCATGAACAGAATCTCGTCGAGTTCCCACGGCGTCTTCGGCAACGTCATGACGCGGGAGACGAGCACGATGAGCGCAGCGACGCCCTCCATCGCGCGAAGTCTCCACCGCCGCACCGCTGTGTACGGATTCCCGTTCTCCATGGAATCGCCCCTGCCCTGGCAACGCATTCGGCTATCCTGCCCCGGCATGCGTGCGGATCGGCGAGCCGTCATTCTACTCTGGAAGAGTTATCGGAACGCCGGGTTGCCTGCGCGACTGCACGTGGCAATCCGCTTCCTCACCTGCCCCTTCCTGCGTACTCTTTCGCACATTCCTGAGACTGCCCGAACGTTGTTGGAGATTGGCGGCGGTCACGGCATTTTTTCCTGCCTCGCATCCGCTCGGTCCATGAGGGCGGTCGTCGTCGATCCCGACCTGCGGAAGCTCTTTCCGGCCCGCCACTCCCGAGACATTTCCTGGGTCGGTGGCTTCGACGACTCCGTGAACGGTTCGTTCGATGTCGTGGCCATCCTCGACGTGCTCTACGCAATCCCGGCAGGCGAGTGGGATCCGATTCTCAGCCGGGTGAGCCAGCGCCTGGCTCCCGGCGGGGTGCTCCTCCTCAAGGAGATGGATCCAACGAGCTGGAAACAGCGCTGGAATCAGTTCCAGGAGACCCTCTCGGAGCGATTTCTCGGCATCACCATGGCGGCGACGTTCAATTACGAACCGCGGGACGCCATGGTGGCGCGGCTTCTTCGCACCGGGTTCACACGCGTCGAGACTATGTCCGTCGACCGCGGTTACCCCCATCCACACCTGCTCTATCTCGCCTGGAAATAGTGCGGGCGCCCAACGTTCGTTCGGCCTGATAGAATCCACCCCGCCTACCGAATTATCTTGAGAGGAGTTCCCCCTTGGCAGACTTTCCCGGCGTTGACTACATGGACATCGACTCGCTTCTCACCGAAGACGAGTTGATGGTCCGCCAGACCGTGCGCGATTTCGTGACCGCTGAAGTGCTTCCCATCATCGAGCACGCGAATCGCGAAGAGAAGTTCCCGCATCAACTGATCCCGAAGATGGCTGAACTCGGCCTCTTTGGCGCAACCATCAAAGAGTACGACCTGCCGGGCCTCAACCACGTGGCCTACGGGCTCATCATGCAGGAACTCGAGCGTGGTGATTCAGGCCTCCGTTCGTTCGCTTCGGTCCAGTCGGGTCTGGTGATGTATCCGATCAACACCTACGGCTCGCAGGAACAGCGCGACTTCTGGATTCCGAAGCTCGCGGCGGGTGAAAAGATCGGCTGCTTCGGCCTGACAGAGCCGGACTTCGGGTCGAATCCCGGCGGCATGCGCACCAACGCAAAACGCGATGGCGATTCGTGGGTGCTCAACGGCGCCAAGTCGTGGATCACCAACGGTTCAGTCGCCGACGTGGCTGTGGTCTGGGCGAAGTGCGAAGGAACGATCCGAGGCTTCATCGTGGAGAAGGGCACGCCAGGCTTCACCACATCGAATCACATGGGCAAGTTCTCCCTGCGGGCGTCCGTCACGTCGCAGCTGTTCTTCTCAGACTGCCGCATTCCCCTCGAGAACGTGCTCCCCGAGACGAACGGCCTGAAGTACCCGCTCGGCTGCCTCACCCAGGCTCGCTACGGAATCGCCTGGGGCGTCCTCGGCGCCGCCATGGCGGTCTACAACACGGCGCTCGAATACACGACCTCCCGCATCCAGTTCGGCGGCATGCCTCTCGCCTCCCATCAGCTCGTGCAGAACAAGCTCGCCTGGATGGTCACCGAAATCACCAAGGGTCAGTTGCTCGCGCTGCAGGCCGGGCGCATGAAGGACCTGGGTAAGCTCAAGCCGCATCACGTCTCGATGGCGAAGATGAACAACTGCAACATCGCGCTCGAATGCGCCCGCATCGCGCGCGACATGCTCGGCGCGAATGGCGTTTCCGACGAGTACCCGGTGATCCGCCACATGATGAACCTCGAGTCCGTGAAGACGTATGAGGGAACGCACGACATTCATAACCTGATCATCGGCCACGCCGTAACCGGCATCCCCGCCTACAACCCGCCGATGTCGTCGCAGGCGGAGAAGGAAGCAACCGAGAAGTTCATCGCCGAGACGACCGTTAGGTAGGTTCCTCGGTTCCTCGGGGTTCCTCGGAGTTCCTCGGTAGCCCTCCCCTCTCCCAGCAGGTTTCATCACTGGGTGAGGGTGAGGGCGCATCACGACGCCGAACTACTTCACCGCGTCGGGTTCATGCGTCCGGCCGCAGCGACTTCGTCAGCGCATCGAGTCCATGCAGGCAGCGACCTGCGGAACGCACCCGAGGAACCCCGAGGAACTCCGAGGAACCCGAGGAACCGCGTTTTTCTGCTAGAGTTCCGTGCGAAACACCCAAGCAATCGAAGAATGGAGCGTCATGGAATCGAGTGTCGAGATCGGGTTTCTCCGAGCCACGGAAAAGGCAGCAATCGCGTCCGCGCGGACGATGGGCTACGGCAAACGCAAGTACTCGGATCAGGTTGCCGTCGAGGCGATGCGCGAAGAGCTCAACAAGCAGAAGATGCGCGGCACGATCGTCATCGGCGAAGGCGAGCGTGACAAGGCGCCGATGCTGTACGTCGGCGAGCCGCTGGGACGTGGCTGGACCGAAGGCGAGATCTATCCGGAGATCGACATTGCGGTCGATCCGCTCGAAGGGACCAACCTCTGCGCGACCGGTTCCGCCAATTCGATCGCTGTCCTGGCTGCATCGGAAAAAGGCGGCCTGCTCAACGCCCCCGACATCTACATGGACAAGCTGGTGGTCGGTCCAACCGCCGCCGCGTTCGTGAAACTCGACAACAGCGTCCAGGAAAACCTCAACCAGATCGCCGAAGCATTCAAGCGTGACGTCGATGAACTGACGATTGTGGTCCTCGACCGGGAGCGCCATCACGACCTGATCGCGCAGATCCGCGAAGCGGGAGCACGCATCAAGCTGATCACGGATGGCGACCTTTCGGCCGGCATCGCCGCGGCAGTCCGCGGCACCGGAATTCACGCTTCCGTCGGAATCGGCGGAGCCCCCGAAGGCGTGCTGACTGCCGCTGCAATGCGCTGCCTCGGCGGACGGATGCAGGGTCGCCTGCGGCCTCTCGAAAAGTGGCAGGAAGACCGGCTCAAGGCCATGGGCTTCAAGGATCACTCGAAGGTGTACGACACGGCCGAACTCGCGTCGGGCGACGACATCATCTTCTGCGCAACCGGCGTCACCGACGGAGACCTCCTCCGCGGCGTCCGCTTCTTCGGTGGCGGCGTCCGGGTCTCGACGCTCTTCATGTCACTCAAGAGCAACATGATCCGCTTCGTCGACACGATCTACCGCGAAGAGGGATCCGACCTCGCAGTCAGCTTCACCTGATCCGGAACTTCAAGCTCATCGATTCAGGGCGGTCTTCGGACCGCCTTTTTCTTTGATCGCCAGAGCCCAGTGGGTGAATGCCCGGAACTGAATCGCCCTTCGCGGCGACTGAGGGCAAAAACACGGACCTGTCATCCTGAGCCAATGAACCGCGCTTCGCAGCGACTGGAGTTCAAGAAACTGGTCCCGCCGGGCATTCACATTTGAAGAGAAGTTGCGAAGTCGCGGCGTTCATGCACAATGCCGGTCGTTTCGAAGCAGCCGCGTGCAAGCTGTCTCCCTTCTTCCCGCGGGAGAAGGTGGCGCAGCAGCGCCGGATGAGGGGTGGCGCGAATGTAAGTTGAATCCCTCGCAGAGACTCAGAATCCAGCAGAGTCCTCAATTCTCAGAGGCTAACCGCGCATTGGACCGTCTCCGCATGCAGCTCGAGTCGACAATCTACATGCGCCTCTCCCCTCATCCGGCGCTGCGGCGCCACCTTCT
>JBKJVD010000037.1:0-24024 GCA_046590585.1 Thermoanaerobaculia bacterium
AACGACCTGTACCTCATGCCGCTGACGGGAGAGGGCACGCCGCGCAACATCACGGTCGCGAACAAGTCGTACGACAGCTCGCCGAAGTATTCACCGGACGGCCGCTACATCGCCTACCGGATGCAGCGCCAGGCAGGATACGAATCCGATCGCGTGCTGCTCGCGCTCTACGACCGCAAGTCCGCCACGTCGCGCGCGCTCACCGAATCGTTCGACAACTGGGTCGACGATTTCGACTGGTCGGCCGACTCGAAGTCGATCTACTTCACCGGCCCGGTTGAAGGACGCAACCCGATCTACCGCGTCGACCTGGCGGGCGGCGCCATCGTGAAAGTCTTCGAAGACCGCACCATCGACGACTTTGAAGTCTCCGGCGACGGCAAGTCGATCGTCTACATCGGCCGCTCGGTGGGCGAACCGGCCGAGGTCTTCCGGGTCAATCTGGCGCCGAAGTCGAAGTCTGAACCGAAGCGTGAGCGGATCACGCATCTCAACGACGAACTCGCGGCACAGGTCGACATTCGGCCGGCCGAGTCGTTGTGGGTCACTGGTGCGGACGGGGCGAAAATTCAGGTCTTCATCGTCAAGCCGCACGACTTCGATCCGGCGCGCAAGTACCCGCTGATCCTCAACGTCCACGGCGGACCGCAGCAGCAGTGGTCTGATGGATTCCGCGGCGACTGGCAGGTTTACCCCGGCGCCGGTTACGTGGTCGCCTTCCCGAATCCGCACGGCTCCACCGGCTTCGGCCAGGACTTCACTGCATCCATCTCGGGAGACTGGGGCGGCAGGCCGTTCGAAGATGTCATGAAGGTCACCGACGCCCTCGAGAAGCTGCCGTACGTCGATCGCACCCGCATCGGCGCGATGGGCTGGTCGTACGGCGGTTACATGATGAACTGGCTCGAAGGTCACACCGATCGCTACAAGGCGATTGCTTCGATGATGGGACTCTACGACCTCCGCTCGTTCTACGGAGCGACGGAAGAACTCTGGTTTCCTGAGTGGGATCTCAAAGGACAGCCGTGGAACTCGTCACTCTACGAGACGATGTCGCCGTCGAACTTCGTGAAGAACTTCAAGACGCCATGCCTCGTGATCACGGGCGAGCGTGACTATCGCGTGCCGTACACGCAGGGCCTGCAGATGTTCACCGCTTTGCAAAAGATGAACGTGCCGTCACGCCTGATCGTCTACAAGGAAGCTGGTCACTGGCCGAACTGGTATGAGATGGCGCTCTATTACACCGCCCACCTCGAGTGGTTCCACAAATACCTCGGCGGCGGACCGGCGCCCTGGTCGACCGAAGCGTTCCTGCGCAACGCGGTGTTCGACAAAGCGACCGGAAAGCGGATCGACTTCAAAGAGCAGGCGAAAGAAGCGACCAAGGAGCCGGCCCCGGAGAATCGGCAGGGAAAGCCTTGATGAATCGGTTCCTCGGGTTCCTCGGAGTTCCTCGGTTCCTCGGGTGAACCGGAATCAAGGCCGCTCCGAGGAACCCCGAGGAACCGAGGAACCGAGGAACGAATCAGCCGACCACGTGTTTCTCCACTTCCCGCTTCATCCGTCCTGTCAGCGTGAGGAACAGCATCACGTAGTCGGCGGCGAGTGAGTAGAAGGGGTGGCCGAATGTGGCGGGGCGATTTCCTTCCACGAAAAAGTGCGCGTACCACGCGAAGCCGTAGCCGAGCAGCGGCGCCAGGGCGAACAGCCAGGCGTTCATGGCGATGCCGGCTGCAACGCAGGCCAGCGCGAGGATCGAGCCGATCGCGTGGAGTGTCCTGGTGAGCGGACGGGAATGCGCACGGACGTAGAACGGCCAGAAGTCAGCGAATGAACGGATCTCCATCCCCCGATTCTCACACAGCCTGCCCGTGGCACTTCAATTGCTCGAACGACCTGCTATGGCAGATTTCGAACAGACACTCAAAGATATTTTCGGCGAATCCTTCAGCAAGGTCACACAGTTCCAGAAAGACCAGATGCAGAAGGTGATGGACAAGGCTCATGAAGTGGCGCGAGCCGCGGTGAGCGAAGACCTCGCGCGGCTCACCACCCAGCTGGCCGATCTCCGCGCACGCGTCGAGCAGCTCGAGGAAGAACGCCTGAAGAACGCCTGAAGAACGCGGCGGAAAGCGTCAAGAGTTCGTTCTGACCGCGGCACGGACCATAGCGCGGCCCCGCGTATCCTGACGCGAAGATGTCTTCTGGTCTATGCGATAGCCAGACTTGGGAACCGCCGGCTGGCGAGCTCCCGAAGCTGAGCGACTGCCGACGAAGGATCCATGACTTCAGAGAATGAACCGACAGACGCGATGATCAACAGTGCCGATCAGCTGATCTTCAAGGCAGCGAATCTCCTCGAAGATGAGGAGGATGTCGAAGGGGCACTCGAGGCGTTGCACGAGGCCGTCCTTCTGTCGCAGGTCGCCGGTCACACGTTGCAGCTGATTCGGGCGAAGACCTTCCTCGGCGAGTTGCTGGCTGGAATCGACCAGCCGCAGGAGGCCGTGAAAGAGTTTCGCGACGTGGTTCGCCTGGCGGAGTCGTTCACGGAAGATCCGACGCAGGTGGACGAGGAACTGGCTTCTGCGAAGAAGTGGCTGGCAGAACTTCCGCCCGAGCACTGATGGCCGGCGGGCGCTATCGCGGCAAGCAGAGGAGCGCCACACCACCGCTGTATCGCTCATTGCACCACTTCACTTTCTCGATGATCGACGCCGGCGCAGGGGGATCGTTGCGGTCCACTGGCACGAAGCCGGAACTCTCGTAGAAGCGTGCGAGATGAGCGAACGGAATGCAGTAGAGGCGGGCCTTGCCAGCCAGTTCGATCAGGTGCTCGACCAGTTCGCGCGCTACGCCGTAGCGCCGGAACGGCTCGAGCACGTAGATCCCACCGAGTTCCATCACGTTCTCTTCGATGGCGACGAGGCGTCCGATGGCGGCCCGCCGACCTTCCACGTCAGCGATGAGGACGATGTCGCGCACCGCGTCGGAGGGATGGAAGCCAACAGCCCTGTAGCAGCCGTTTACCCAGTCCAGCTCATCACGTCTGGATCGCCGGATCTGGATCTCGGGTACGCCGGTCATCCGTATAGTGGACCACGAATCGCTGGTTGTGGCGATCACCCGACCTCGTGAGGCGCCGGGTCAGAACGCGTAACCGAGGGTGAGGAAGTACGAAACCGCCGGGTCGTAGGAGCGGCGATCGAGCGGCCAGCCGACGTCGAAGCGAAGCGGCCCGACCGGCGAGAGATACCGGACGCCGACGCCGACGCCGTAGCGGAGGTCATCGAAGCGGATCGTTTTGGCGTAGACGTTACCGATGTCCGTGAAGACCGCCCCGCCCACCGACGAAACGATCGGAAAGCGATACTCGGCGTTGAAGAGCAGGAGTCCGTTGCCGCCAATCGGAACGATCCTGCCCGTGTCGTTCGGATCTGTGGAGTCCTTGAGGCGCAGCAGCGTGGCTTCACACGGGTTGGTGGCGTTGCTGTCGTCGCCCTCGCAGAGCGACCCGAGAAGATCGAGCGGATAGGCGCGGTGCGAAGTGTCGCCACCGGCCGTGAACCGTTCAGAGAGCGGGACGAAACGCGACGTGACGCCGCCCCGATCGACGGTCATCGGCTGGATCAGGCCTGCCCGTCCAGAGAGTGCGAGCACGCTGCGACCGACGGGGATGTACCAGGCGCCCTGCACGAACTCCTTCACGAAGTGCGTCTCCGCGTCGAGCAGCGGAAAGGCATACTCGATCGAGGCGCTGGAAAAGAATCCACGGGACGGGTTGGCCACATCGTTGCGCCGGTCCCAGAATACGGTCGGCGTAATGCTGGAGATCTGGATGTTGAGGAGGGATCTGTCGAGTCCTTCCACGGGGATGTTGTCTTCCAGGAGGCGGCAGATCTGTCCCTCTGTGCATTCGGAGATCTTGTACTCGTAGCGCAGCGACCAGCGCGTGGTCAGGCGGGAGATGATGGAGGCCTCGATGGAGGCTCCACGCTGCAGGATGCGGGTCTCTTTCCGTGTGTAGTCGTCGGTCTGGAAAATCGTGAACTGCACGGGGACGTCATAGCGTCCGATGTAGGGCTCACGGAAGGTGATGAAGGCTTCCCTTTCGAGGCTACTGAACACGCCTTCGAAGCCGAGGTAGCGGCCCGTGCCGAACAGGTTGCGATGCGCGATCGCTGCCGAAATCCGCGGCGCAATGTCGCTCTTCTGTGCGTCGGTGCGGGTCTTCATCACCACACCGACGGCACCCGACAGCGTGAGGTTCCGTCCTTCCTCGACCTGGATGGAGACGTTGCGGTCGCTGACGGAAGTTCCGGTCTGCTCAGGCTGGACATCGACCCGGCGGAAGATGCCGAGGCGGTAGAGATTCTGTTGCGCCTTGAGTAGCGCTGTATAGCTGAACGGCGCGCCCGGCTTGAGGTCGACCTTGCGTCGAATCAGTTCGGTTCGCGTGTAGGTGTTGCCACGGATCGCCACCTGATCGAGGGTGACCTGCGGTCCTTCGGCGACGACGTAGACCAGGGTCGCTTTCGTCTTGTCAGCGCTGACTTCGATCCGCGGAGTCACCTGGACCTCGGCGTTCCCGCGGTCGCTGTAGTACGTCTGCAGCGCGATCAGGTCATCGTGCAGGAACTGGGGGTTGAGTGGCCGGCCCTCGCGAAGCACCGACTCCGGCAGGTCCTCGGATCGAACCTGCTCGTTTCCTTCCAGGCGGACGGCCGCGAGCAGAGTCTGTGTCCCCTCGTTCACCGGGAAGTCGACCGTCATCGTGCCTGCGGCGTCATCGGTCTTCACGACCGGATCGGCGACTGTCGCTTCCGAGAATCCCTGCAGGCGGTAGTACGACTCCAGAGCATCGCGATCGTCCCCGATCGACTCGCCCGACGGCGAGTTCGCGCGTTTGAACAGTCGGTTGATGAATGTTTTCAGTCCGCCGCGCGCGCTGGTCGAAACGACCTTCGACAGTTCTTTGTCGCTGAGCCGGATGTTGCCGCTGAAGGTGACGTCGGCGAGGCGGTAGCGGATGCCGGGACGGACGTCGTAGGTCGTTGTCCAGATCCCGTTCTCGAGTTTCCCCTCGGTGTCGACCGCCGCGTTGTAGTAACCGAGATCCTGGTAGTGACGGACGATGCGCGACGCGGTCCGGTCGACTACATCCTCGGAATACTCCTGATCGCCGCGGAATTTCGCGAGGCGGCGCACGGTGCGATCGGAAGCGCCGATCACCGCGACCTTGACGACCGGCCCGACGCGCGCCGTGTAGCGGAGCGCGACCGTCTTCGTCGCCGCGTCATACGTGTTGCTGTCGAACGTCACACGTGCCCGACGATGGTTCTTCTTCACCAGGAACTTCTGCATCCGCTCCGCATCGGTGCGTGCTTCGGCCAGACGGAATGTCTCGCCCGGCCCGCGCTTCATCGACTTGATGAGCATCTGCGCATCGAACGGAGCCAGATCGCCAGCAATGTCCACGACGCTGATCTTTGCCAGGGGACCGCGTTCGACGTGAAGGATGACCGCAGCAGTGTTGCGCTCGGAATCGAACGTGATCTCGGGATCGACCGTGGCCTCGAGGTAGCCATTGCGCTGCAGTCGCGTCGTTACGGCGGTGGCGCTGCGGTCGACTGCGTTGAGCGAGAGGACTTCACCGGTGCGGAACACGAGATCTGCTTCGGCGCGTTGCCTGTCCTCGCCCATTCCCTCGAAGGTGACCGAGCCGATCCGATAGTTGAGGAAGAGTGCGAAT
The DNA here is from genome assembly GCA_046590585.1 of Thermoanaerobaculia bacterium. GTDB lineage: Bacteria > Acidobacteriota > Thermoanaerobaculia > Gp7-AA8 > Gp7-AA8 > JBKJVD01. Next base: position 5,756 of record JBKJVD010000037.1, read on the forward strand.
GTCACTTCGACTCCGCCGTCGCGTGCGATGGTCTCGACGCGCACATCGCGGAAGTTCCCGGTCGCGAACAGCCCCTTGATCGAATCCTGCACGTCGCGGATGGAGAGAGGCGCGCCTGTGGCGATGCGGACGTTGCCGGCGAGCTTCGACGTATCGAAGGTGCGGTCGGCCCGGAACGAGACGGCGACTACCACCGCTCCCCTTCCCTGCGGCACCTCGGAAGGACGATCCGTGGGGCTGATCGCCGAACGGCTGGCGACCGCGCGGACCGGCGCGTCGGCGATCGCGTCGAACGTTCCGGCGCTGGCCAGTTGCTCGCGGCCTCGCGCGCCCCAGGTCCAGTAGCCGTTGTAACGGCGGCGGAAGCGGGCGTCGAGCCGGAACTCGCTCGAAATCTCGTCGCGCGTGAGCTGCAGGGTCCAGTCACGATTCGCAACCCATTCGATGACCTGGCGGCCCTTGTGACTGTCGAGGTTGTAAACGACGAGCAGCCTGACCTTGTTGGAGACCCGCTTCTCGAACGTGACCTTTGGCCCGCTGCCGGTGCCGGTGTCGATCAGGCCGGGGTCGTATGTGAACGAGTCAGCGAACGGCAGGATGCGTGAACCAACGAACGAACCGAGGCTCTGATAGAGCAGCGACTGGCCGACGAGCGAGGCGGGCGTGGCGGTCGCGCCGGTGCCTCCGGTGAGACCACCGAGGCCGAGGATGGAGAAGAGTGTGATGTCGCTCGTGGGCGGATCGCTGGTGATCGTTGGTGTGATGCGATCGACGGTGCCGGTGATGTTGATGGTGACATCGATCGGACCGCTCTCCACTTCCGAAATGCTGCCGGACATCCGACCTTCGAGCGTGATGTCGAAGTAGGGGTCGATGCGGAATGGATTCTGGAAGTTGATCGTGCCGCGCACGAGCCGGTAGTCGACATTCTGGAAGCGTACTGTTCCGCCTTCGACGAGGGAGACGGTGCCGAGAATGACCGGGTTGCCGAGCGTCCCGCTAACGTCGAGTTCCGCCGTGCCGGTGACGTCGGCGACGTTGTTGCGCACCGCCAGCGCGCCCGGCGCAGTCACGCGCAGCCGCAGCGTCACGCGGTCCTGCCACGTCGCACTGACCGTGGGAACGACCGACTTGCGGGAAAGAATGACGTTGAGGAGCGACTGGCTGAAGTCGATGTCCTTGAAGTAGAGGGCGCGGTCGACGTTCACGTCGCCCTGCAGGACCATGCGCTCGAGGTCGCCGCTGAGCAGGAGGTTGAAGTCGCCGTCGATGGAGATCCCTTCGTAGTAACGCAGCGCCACGTCCTGCCCCTGAATGGTCAAGCGGACGCGGGTCGGCTTGATCCCGTCGACGCCGATGAAACCGCCGATCGCCACCTGCCCGCCGCCGATGGTAGCGCGCAGCGACTCGACCTCGATGCGGTCTTCGCGGAAGACGAGCGTGCCGTTCACTTCATCGATGAGCTGCGGGAATCCCGGGAACTTGAACTCGCCGTCGCGAACGTCCGCGGTGCCTGCGAGTTGTGGAGCCTTCATTGTTCCGCCGACCTTCGCGGCGAGATCGAAGTTGCCGCTGGCGCGCAGGCCGGGCACGAAGAACTGGAGGATGGCGGCATCGATCACGCCGGTCAGCCCGAGGCCGAGACGCTGCTCGCCGGTGACTTCCGCGAACCCTGTGACGACGAACCTCGACTCGGCGCGTTGCAACTCGAAATCGTTGACGGTCACACGGCCATTCTCGAAGGTGAATCGCAGCGGTCGCGCCGGCGTGAATTCCTGCCCCGAGATGCTCAGGGCCAGCTGCGGTACCGACCCTTCGATGCGCAGTGCTTCGATCGGCGAGATGCGGCCACCCAGGCCGAGTTCGATGACGGCGCTGCCCGCGGCCGGAACCGTGGCGGTGCTGGGTGAGAAGGCCAGCAGCCGCGCGATGTCTGGAATCGTGATCCGGACCAGGCCTGTGACCGCCATGTCCTTGCCGACCGTGCCGTTGCCATCGATCGTGAAGGCATCCGCCGCCGAGCCGCGAATGATCAGCTGACCGCCGCGAATGGCCACGTAGAGTTTCGGCGGTGGCGATCCTGCCGGCAGGTTGAGACCTCGAATCGTGGCATCGCTCAGAGTGGCGTCGAGCACGACCTCCGGATTCTCGAGCGTGCCTGCGCCCTGGGATTGGATGGTCAGCTTGCCGCCGAACAGGTCGCCGAGCGATGCCAGAGCCTGCACTTTCGACAGGTCGAGCAATGACGAGTTGATGGTGTAGCTGAAGTGCTCGGTGGTGAAGTTGTACTCGGCCTCGCCGCGGATCTCACCGGCAGGGAGGATCGCCACGAGATTGTTTGCCCGCACCCCGCCTTTGTTGAACAGCAGATCGACCGAGGCCGAGTCGATCGGTTCTCCGTAGACGGAACCGTTACGGACCACGATCGAGCCATCCCCTTCCAGTCTGTCTTTCGGTCCCTGAATGTGCAGCGTGCCCGTGAGGTCGCCGGTGACCGGCAACTTGCCGAGATCGAGAAAGTCGACGACGTCCGTGATCGGAAATCCGTTCGCTGCGATATCGAGATCGAAGAGCACATTGCCCTTCTCCGGCAGCCAGTGCACGGTTCCGTTGAGTTTGAGGTCTGCTGCGTCCTGACGGATGTTCATCCCGGCGAAGCGAACGATCCCGTTGTCCGGAGTGCCGGTCACGACGAGCGAACCGGTGCCGAGCCCGCGACGCACAGCGAGGTCCAGCCCAACTGCCTGGATGGCGCGGTCGACCGGGTAATCGCGCGCCTCGACGGCGATGTCGAAGCGAGGCGACGGACCGCGCTCTGGAAATGCGACGGTTCCAATCAGCGACAGTTGCCCGCCCGCGTCGGTGAAGGTCGCGCGATCGAACATCAGCACGCTGCGTGGACCGTCGTAGCGCAAGGTGATCGCGGAATCGCCGAGGAGCACGTTGTTGTACTTCGTTCCGGCGCCGCGCACTTCCGCCGCCACCACCGGTGACTCGATCTTTCCCTTGATCGTTCCTGTGATGATGCCGGAGCCGCCGATGCCGAGCAGTTCGTAGTCGTTCTTGCCGGCGGATCGAGCGAAGTTGAATGCAGCGCGATCGAGTTCGCTCAGGTCGCTGCTGTCGATCTTCACCGCAAGGTCGCTGTCGAGCCCCTCGATCTTCATCGAACCTGTGAAGGCGATCTTCGAGCTCGAGGTCTCGAGGTCGCCTCGCCGGAAGCGGATCACGCCCCGGTCGAGATCGAAGTCGGTCGAGCCGGCGAGCGGCACCGGATACTTCGCGGCGGAAAATGCCACAGCGTTCCGGCTCAGCTTCGCGCTGCCGCGGCCACGGCCTTCGAGGAGCTTGTCGTCGACCCATTGATATTTGAGTACGCCCGTGGCGGCTCCGCGCAGCCCCGTGTCCTTCACGCCCCAGTCGGAGAACAACCGTTCGATGGAGATGTGGTCGTAGCCGAGATCGACCGACATAGGCAGCGGCTTCTCGTAGTTTCCGAGCAGGTAGTGCGCCGTGACTGAACCTCCGCCGTAGCGGGCCCGTTCGATGTCGACGATGGCGCGTTCATCGCTCACGTTGAGCGCACCTCGCACGTCGGCGAGCGTATAGGCATCGGCGTCGACTTTCGTCGACCGGAACTTGCCGGTGAGCGCGAAGCCGCTTTTCGCGTCTCCCTGCAGCCGCCCGTCGAGCAGCAGCGGGCCGGCGAGCGTGTTCTTGACTGCGAAGATCTCCCGGATGCGGGTCAGGTCGGTCTGCATCCGCACTTTCAGGTCGAAAGCGCCCTCGGAAAGCGGAGCGACCTTGCCGGAAAGGAAGGCTTCGATGTCCCGGCCTTTGAGCGCGACGCTCGTCAGCTCCACTGTTTCGGGAGTGAAACGAAACCCTCCGCGCAAGTCGACCTCGAACGGAAGGTAATCCTGGATGCGGATCATGACCTTCGGGCTCGTGGTCAGGCCCGCATAGAGATCTTCGGCGCGCGTGACGTTGATCTCCGTCGCCATGTCCGATGCCAGGGCCGAGATGTCGTGCTTCCGATCGAGAAATGAAAACGAGCCGTGCTGGAGGAACAGATGCTTGAGATCGACGTGAACGATCTCGTACCTGGCCGGAGGTCCGCTCTTCCACGTCGGGAAGTTGTGCACGAGCTTCGAGCCGGCGGGAAAGACCTCGAAGTAGATGCGCGGCTCGAGGACGTCGACGCGCCCGATGTCGAGCTTGCGATTCCAGAACGACTCGACGCCGCCATTGATGACGACCTGCCTGACGGTCGCAAAGTAAGGCGCCACGCCTCCCGGGGCGTTGGCGATGCGGATGTCGGTCAGGATGATTTTCTGGGGGCGCGAGCGGATGATCTCGACCTTGCCGATGGAGACCTCGCGACCGAGGCGGGTCTCGAGTGTCTTCTCAATGCGAAGCCTGACCAGGCCGGCGAAGCTGGCGGAGCCGAGGTACCACCAACCGCTTCCGATCGTGAGCGCGAGGATGAGGAGCGTGCCCGCGATGAGGATGAAAAGTGCGCGCAGGCATCCCCACATCGGCCCGCGTCTCTGGCGCTCTCGCGCCGTGAGATGGTGGCCTCCTGCAGGATGCGCAGACGTCTCCTCTTCCAGTTTCGTTTCGTCCATCAGCCAGGGGCCGGATGCTGCGGCGATCGCTTGCTAAGCGCGAGCCAGCAGAACCAGGTCACGGAGGTTGTTTCCCGTCGGCTGAATCATAACCGTCTCACCCAGTTGCTTCGAGGCGGAAAACGTGTCGCTTCTGCGAATTGCGTCGAGAAGAACCACTTCGGCAGGACTCTCCGAAAGTCGATGCAGCAGGATCGCGGCGGCCGGGCTGCTGCCATCGACGCCGTCAGAACTGCCGAAGAGCGCCGAGACACCCTGGAGAGAGCGCTGTCGTGCAGTCAGGGCGAAGCGCACCGCAAGTTCGCTGCAGCGACCTCCGCGTCCTCCCTGTTCCGTGATGCGCACCGTCACCTCTCCCCCGGCTGCGAGCAGCATTCCGTGCTCGAGGCGCGATGCCTCTTCGGCCAGTTGTGCGGCCACCGAATGCACGTCGCCTTCGAGCTGGTGCTCGAGCTGACGGACCTTCAAGCCGCGCTCCCTGGCCTGTCGCACAGCGGCGACCACCAGGGTGGAGTTGTCCGCTAGCAGTCGCGCGTCGACGTGCTCCAGCGATTTCGGCGTGTCGGGAAAATCGGGAGCGGACATCCGTTCGATCTGCGATGCACATTCGCCGATCTGATGCAGCAGGCCGATCGCGCTGGCCGTCGTCGACGCATCGATCAGCGTAGGTCCTGATCCGACATCCTGCAGCCGTCCGGTCGCCACGTCGGAAAAAACCAGGGTGACGACGCGTCCTCCTATGCGCGACGCCAGCCGTCCTCCCTTGATCGCAGAGAGATGGCGGCGGACGATGTTCATCTGTTCGATGGGAAGCCCGGCATCGATCAGGCGCCCGTTGACGTGGACCAGGTCGGGAGGCGTGAGCCAGGGAGAGAGCGGAGCTTCCACGCATGCAGAGGCGCCTCCCGAAATCAGCACCAGCGCATCGTTGATTGAATCCGCGAACTCGAGGAGGGCGCGTCCTGCGTCGAAGCTGCTGCTGGTGATCTGTGGGTGGCCACCATCGAGCACGAGCGTCGACCGCGACGCGCGCGACGGACGTGGATAGCCGAGCGGGACGACGACGATCGCGCGATCGACCGGTGCCACAGCGGCGAACGCATCGAACAGCGGTCCCGCGCATTTGCCGATCGCAATCACATTTCGCGGGAGGCCGGCAGTGGAGTGCTCGCGCAGGATCTTGTCCGGCGAACAGTCGCCGAGCGCCGCGAGGTAGATCGCTTTCAAATCCGCCACGGCGCGATTATCCTTGGATCGGGCGCAGGCAGGGGCGGTGAGTGGTGAACGCCGCGCGTGCTGCTGTTCCCGCAGAGCCATGAGCAGAACCCATCTCCGAACGCGCGTGCTGCTGCTGACTGCGGCGTTCGCACTCGTGCTGTTCGGCATCACGTTCGGGCTCAGCTGGCGCGCGAAAGTTGCGCAGCAGAGATGGACGAGGCTTCTCAGTGTCGAGACTGAGGCGGTCGAGACGTTCGAATCGATCGTGCGCACGCAGAACGCGTTTCTGTTCCGGCTTCGCGGCGATGTGACCCTCGATCCAGTGCCGTATCGCTCAATCGAGCAACTGCTGGAGCGTCCTTCGCTTGCGAACACGGACACGACGATCCTAGAGACCCGGGTCGTCCGGTTCGTCAAGCAGTTGCAGGCGACGCGGGAAGAATGGCCTGCGAGTGACCCGGAGACACGCGCGCAGCTGCTCTCCGAACTCGACCTCGCCTCAGAACGAATCACCACCGAGGCGCAACGGCTGGCGGACGAACACCGCAACGAAGTACAGCGTCAGTTGCCGGAACTGCGTCGCGACAGTGACGACATGATGTCGGCCGGACTGTCCGTCGCCTGGATACTCGTCCTCCTCAGTTTTGCGGCGGTTCAGACAACGCTGCGGAAGGTGGTGCGGCCGATCGAAGAACTCTCGAAGGCCGCTGACCGGATTGCCGCGGGTGACGTGACGGCGCGCGCTCCCATCGCCGGGGACTACGAGATCGCCATGCTCGGCGCTGCATTCAACCGGATGTCGGAGGAGCTGAAGTCACGCGCGCGGACGGACGACCTGACGTCGCTGCCGAACTTCCGCGCCTTCCGGGAACGGATCGACCTGGAGATCGAGCGCGCCGATCGCTATCCGCAGCACTTCGGCATCCTCATCCTCGATCTCGACCGCTTCAAGTCCTACAACGACGACTTCGGACATCTCGCAGGCAACGACGCGTTGCAGCGCGTGGCGGGCGCCGTCCGCGAAACATTGCGTACGGTCGACTTCCCCGCGCGTTATGGCGGCGAAGAATTCGCAATCATCCTTCCTCAAACCGAAGCACCCGCGATGGCCGTCATCGCCGAGCGCCTGCGTGCAGCCATCGAAGCGATTCCCGCACCGAGTCACGGCCGGATGGTGACCGTGAGCATTGGCACTTCGTTGTTTCCAGAGGACGGCCTGTCCGCCGCGGCACTGTTTCAGATGGCCGACGAACGGCTGTACGAAGCGAAGCGACTGGGAAGGAACCGGGTAGTGGCGAGGGCGGTCGGCTGAGCGCCGAGCGCGCGGATTGATGCGGGTTTCGAGCGCGCACGATGTCAGAGGCCGTTGGACGACCCCGTCCGACGGTTGAGGGCGTCGAGCCCTCGACTGCTCTGTTGCAAACCAGTTCAGCGGAATTTGGCACGCGCCGAACCCACGCTGTCGCGAGGATTCACAGGGCAGTCGTGCGCTCGACGCGCCCGACCGTCGGACGGGGTCGTCCAACGGCCTCTAGTTGAGCGATCGTCGTCGGCCCGTTCCAGCGTTCATCGCCTATTCACCCGGCTCGGTCTCGAGCTTCGCGATCAGGCGATCGACGCTGCGCTGGAGTGCCGGGAGGTCGCGTTCCGGGATTTCGCGCAGCAGTTCGTTGCGCCACAGGTCGTAGGCCGGGCGTACCTTTTCGAGCAGTCCCCTTCCACGTCGCGTGAGCTGGAGGCGCCAGGAGCGGAGGTCGGACGGATCGTCGTAGCGTTCGACGAGCCCGAGTTCCTCGAGGCGCGTGATCATCCCGGTCATGTTCTGCTTGGTCACGAGAAGGCGTCGTGAGATGGCCACCAGCGACGTCTGGCCACCAGCGGAATCAATGGTAGACAACACGGTCCACTGCTGCGGAGTAACGCCGGCATTGACGAACGTCGGACCGAGACGCCGGGTCAGAAGGTTTGCGAGCTGGATGATTCCCTGGATGAGATCGCGCTCGACGGCCATACCTGGTCAATATCTTGACCACGGAGCGGACGAACGTCAAGGGGCGGCTGTTGGCTTTTGGCTGTTGGCTGTTGGGAAAGGCCGCGAGATGGCACCTGGCACGGGCCGCCCGGAAACCATGAGCCTCGCCCCCCTGCTTTTCCCAATAGCCAAGAGCCAACACCCAACAGCCGCCCTATAATCAGACCATGTACAAGATCGTCGAAGTGTTTGCCCGGGAAATCATTGACTCGCGTGGGAATCCCACGGTCGAGGTGGACTGTCTGCTCGAGTCGGGTGCGACTGGTCGCGCGGCGGTTCCGTCGGGCGCTTCGACCGGTTCGCGTGAGGCGCTCGAACTTCGTGACGGCGACAAGAAGCGTTTTCTCGGCAGGGGTGTGACGCAGGCCGTGATGAACGTGAACAGCCGCATCGCTTCGGAAGTCGAGGGGATGGACGCGCGCGAGCAGGTGATGATCGATCTCGTCATGAAGCAGCTCGACGGGACCGAGAACAAGGCAAAGTTCGGTGCGAACGCCATCCTTGGCGTCTCGCTGGCCGTGGCACGCGCCGCCGCAGAAGCGTCGGGGCTCCCGCTCTTTCTTTACCTTGGTGGCGTGGGCGCGAGGACGCTGCCGGTGCCGATGATGAACGTCATCAACGGTGGAGCACACGCCGACAACAACCTCGACATTCAGGAGTTCATGATCGTTCCCGCCGGGTTCGACACGTTCAGCGACGCGCTGCGGGCCGGGGTTGAGACGTTCCATCACCTCAAGGCAATCCTTCACGACCGCAAGCTGACGACGGCCGTCGGAGACGAGGGAGGGTTCGCGCCCAACCTGAAATCCAATTCCGAAGCGCTCGACCTGATCCTGACCGCGATCGAAAAGGCGGGTTACAAGGCGGGCGAGGAAATCTACCTTGCCCTCGACGTCGCCGCCTCCGAGTTCTACGACAAGGGCCGGTACAACCTCGCCGGTGACGGCCGTGTGCTGTCGAGCGACGAGATCAGCGCGTACTACGCCGACTGGAAAGCGAAGTACCCCATCATCTCGATTGAAGATGGTATGGCCGAGGGCGACTGGGACGGCTGGGAGACGCATACCAGGGCGATGGGCGCGACGACGCAGCTCGTGGGCGACGATCTCTTTGTGACCAATCCCGAGATCTTCGCGAAAGGAATCTCGCGCGGGATCGCCAACGCCATCCTGATCAAGGTGAACCAGATCGGCACGCTCACCGAGACGCTCGAAGCGATCGAGATGGCCAAGCGCGCCGGCTACCGGTCGATCGTCTCGCACCGATCGGGCGAAACCGAGGATTCGACGATTGCCGATCTCGCGGTCGCCACCAACGCCGGCCAGATCAAGACGGGCTCCGCATCACGAAGCGACCGCGTCGCCAAATACAACCAGCTGCTACGCATCGAAGAAGAACTCGGCGACGCTGCCCTCTACGCCGGCAAGTCCATCTACAAGGCGCTTTGAGGGGCCCGGTGACTCGCATATTCGCTGCGACGGTGATGCTTGCACGCGAAGCGATGGCTCGTGGGCGTCTCGCCCGCGCGTAGGAAAGTTGAACGAGCGAAGCTGCCAATTCGCGCGCGCGACGCGTTCGTGGAGTTCGGAATGAAACGCGCCCCTAATCGCGGGCGAGACGCCCACGAGCCACCGGGCGTGGTGACGTGTACGTTTTTCGCCCGCGAAGGTGATGCTTGCACGCGACCTGCCCGCCCGGCCTACGCCATGGATCGGATGGCCGCCTCGACCGCCTCCGGCGTGGGAACCACGGGCTGGACGAGCTCGCCCTGGAGCCAGTCGTACTTGTCCTTCATGAGGTCCTGGACGACCTTGTAGGCGAGTTCGTCGTGATTGTCGAAGAGGTGCTTGAAGTTGTATTCGACGCGCATGCGGGCCTCGCTGCAGAAGACGTCGGCGAGTTCGAGGGCGTTCTTCTGGCCGTGCTTCGCTAGCATCGCGGCATAACTGATCGTTGCAGCCATCGCGAACAGGTCGGTTCCGATGTCGACGATGCGGAAGAGGACCATCTGCTTGCGCTCGAGCCTGGCCTGGTAGCGCATCATGGCGTGGAAGATCGAACGTGAGAGATGACGCGACTCGCGCTCGATGAATCCCATGTGTCCGCCGAGGCGGCCGAATTCGGCGTGCTTCGGGAAACGGCTCCAGCCCATGTAGCGGCTGGGATACCAGGTTGCGTAGAACGCGCCGGCCTTCGCCGCTGCTTCGAGCTTCTCGGCTGTCGGTGTTTCCGGCAGGAGGATCTTGTAGCCGAGCTTCATGTGCGGATCGATCGCTTCGCGGGCGATGAAGAGGTGCTGGATCTCGCTCGTCCCTTCGAAGATGCGGTTGATGCGCATGTCGCGCATGATCCGCTCGACCGGATGACCCTTCTCACCACGAGCCTTCAGCGAGTTTGCCGTCTCGTACCCGCGACCGCCGCGAATCTGCACCAGATGATCGACGCACTGCCACGCCACCTCGGTGTTGAACAGCTTCGCCATCGCTGCTTCGAGACGAAGGTCGACATCACCGCGATCGGCGAGTCCGGAGGTCAACCATACGATCGCCTCCATCGCCATCGTATGTGAGGAGATCCATGCGAGCTTCGAGGCGATCGCCTCGTGCTTGCCGATCGGCAGGCCCCACTGCACCCGCTCGCTCACCCACTCCTTCCCGATCTCTACCATGCGGCGGCCTGCAGCCGCGCAGCCCGCAGGAATCGTGAGGCGTCCGGTGTTGAGCGTGATCAGGGCGAGCTTCAATCCCAGTCCTTCGCCCCACAGGAGATTCTCGTCCGGAACGAACACGTCCTTGAATTTCACCAGGCCGTTGCCAATCCCGCGCAGGCCCATGAACTGGCAGCGATGCTCGACGTTGACCCCCGGCGAATCCATCTCGACGATGAATGCCGTGATCTGCTTCTTCTCTTTTCCCTTTACGACTTTTACCGGCGTCTGGGCCATCACCACGATCACTTCGGCCTTGGTGACATTGGTGCACCACAGCTTCTCGCCGTTGAGGATCCAGCCCTTGCCGTCCGGGCTGCGGACCGCGCGCGTTTCCATCTTGGCGGGATCCGATCCGACGCCCGGCTCCGTCAGCGCGAACGCAGAGATCGCACCCTTCGCCAGGCGCGGGAGGTACTTCTGCTTCTGCTCGGGCGTCCCGAAGAGCTTGAGCGGCTGTGGCACGCCGATCGACTGATGGGCGGAAAGCCATGCCACGCTCGATCCGCACCAGGTGGCGACCAGGCCGATGGCGCGGTTGTAGTTCGTCGAACTGAACCCGAGACCGCCGTACTCTTTCGGGATCTTCATCCCCCAGGCGCCCATCTCCGCAAAGCCCTTGAACAGGTCGTAGTCGTACTCGCCCTGCTCGTCGATCTTGTCCGCATCGACGTGCTCCGCCATGAAGCGCTCGAGCTTCACGAGGAAGTCGTCGCCCTCGGCCTTGTCGGCCGCCGGCTGCTCAGGGAACGGATAGATGAGATCGAGATTCAGTTTGCCGAGAAAGAGATCTCCGACAAATGAGGGCTTCTCCCATTCCGTTTCACGTGAGGCCTCGGCGACCTCCATTGCTTCCACTGCTCCCTGAGTCTTGACTTCGGCCATGAGTGGCTCCTTCACCGGACGGATGCGGGTTCGTGCAGGCGGCATTTCGCCGCGGGCGAGAGTATGAATGAATCCTCATTCATACGTCAAGCGGCCGAATTGTGACGTGATGCTCACCACGTCCCCGTGTGAGAAGATTCGCGCTTGTCTCTCATGTACACCGCCTCGGCGATCGACGATCCCTCTTCGCTTCAGGCATTCGTTCGCGATGCATCCGCGCGACCGCCGTTCCGGAACGTGCTGATGATTCATCCCTCGCACTTTCAGGTGCGGCACGTGATCAATCCTCACATGGTGGGAATGATCGGCGCCGTCGATCCCGATCGCGCCCTTGCCGAGTGGGAGGCGATCCGGGAGGCGTACGAATCGCTCGGGTTTCCGGTGATGGTCGTCGAAGGTGTCGACGAATACCCGGACATCGTGTTCGCGGCAAATCAGTTACTTCCTTACATCGATGCGAATGGCCGACCGGCGCTCGTGCTTTCTCGCATGGCGAAGGTCGAACGGCAGGGAGAAGTTGCTTACCTGGTCGAGTCATTCCGCCCGCTCGGATACTCGCTGCACCCCCTGCAAACGCCGTTGCCTCTCGAAGGAACAGGCGACGCGATCTGGCAGCCAGGCAGGAACCTCATCTGGGGAGGCCACGGCTTCCGCACGGAGGAATCGTCGTGGCAGGAAGTGGCGGTGATCACTGGTGCGCGCATCGTCCCGCTCACGCTCGTTCACGAGCATATGTATCACCTCGACGTCGCACTGATGCCGATCGACGAATCGACCGCGTTCTCGTACCGCGGTGCATTCGACGAGGAATCGTGGGCACGTCTGGCGGCCGGGTTCCCCCGCCTGATCGAGGTCCCCTCCTCCGAGGCGCTCGAGGGTTTCGCACTCAACGGTCACTGTCCGGATGGGAAGACGCTCCTGCTCCCGGACGGCAATCCGAAAACCCGCGCCCTTGCCGAATCGCTGGGACTGGAAGTGAGGGAACTCGCCACGGCAGAGTTTCAAAAGTCCGGCGGCTCGATTTTCTGCCTCAAGAACATGCTGCCCTAGCAACGACCATTGCAGAGTTTGTGTTTAGAGCGTCTTTCGGAACTCGCTGACCTTCTGTGCAAAGCGTCGCGGGTCGAACTCGTCGCGGTCGCGTACTTCGATGAACAGTGCGTCGATTGCCTTCATCATCGGACCGCGAGCGAGCCGTGGATTCTCCCTCGTCAATACGGACGCGAGTGACTGGAGGGTGAGGGCGACCTGCTCGGCGGAGTGAACGTCGGCGCGTTCGATCGCTGGATGGACCGCGGCCACGGCGCGCATGAGCGCGCGTACATCCTCATCACGCCACGATCGAGCCTCCACGCGCGCCACGGCGCGATCCGCGATCGCTGCCGCGCGTTCGGCCGCGGCGGCAGTGCCGGCGGGATCGTTCATGCGAGCCACGCGAAGGGCGACTTCCTCGATCACCGGATCGAGTTCCGCGCGGAGGCCGGGATCGGTGCGCTCGAGGATGACGCGTGTCACCAGCCAGCGCTGTCCACTCCATGCAGGCAGGCCGGCGCGATCGCTCCAGCCGCGCTCCTGTCTCCAACCGCTCGTCTTGAGCGCGTGATGGCAGTTGTAGCAGCTCATGTCGGAGAACTCCGGCCACGACGCGCCACGTGCATGCGTGCTGACATTCATCAGCGACTCACGGAGTCCGGCAACCTGTCCGACCGCCCACGCGCGAGCGCCGTGAGTCTCATTCGCTTTCCAGTGCGACGGCATCGCCGCCGTGTAGTTGTCGAGTTCGAACGCGAGAAGCGGGTGACCGGCGGAAATCATTTCGTGATCGACCTGCCGCGCGCCGCTTCCGACATGACACGCCATGCAAAGGACTCCGCGTGTGGAGATCCGGCGGAGGTCGGTCATCCCGAGTTCGACCGATTTCTCGTGCGGCCAGCCGGGCTGCATGTGATCGTCGCGCCAGCCGCTGGCCGGACCGTGGCACGCCTCGCACTGGACGCCATCCTCGCGGTCCACCTTTCCAGCTACCGCGGCGGCGGGAACGTTCGTCGAATGACAGTCGAGGCATCGCGATTCTCTGTAGGCAGGTCCGGCGAGCCGCAGGTTACGAATGATGCGCGCGGATCGGGCGTCGAACAGGACGTTGTAGGCGCGCGAATGTGCGCCGCCATTGAGCCAGGTGAAGTATTCATTCTGCAGCACACGCGTCCCCTGCAGCGGCTGGGTGCTGCCGTGGCAGCCGGAGTTCACGCACGACGCAACGCCGACGTACCGGCCCGGAGCCTTCGGTGGATCGATCGGGGCGGGAGGAGCAATGGTCTGCGAGGTGGCGGCCATCGCGAGGGTCAGTAACGCGACCGTCGCAAGCGGGGTGGTTCTCATGGCAACTCCTCCGTCTTCGCCGGAGATGCCGGCGAGTCGTACACCGTGTAGAGAGCACCGTCGCGCAAATACAGTTTCTGCAGTTCGGTAGCCGTCATCGGCCTCGCTCCGATCCGATTGAAGATGCTGACCTGGTTGCCGCTCTCGTCGACAGCGCGGTCTCGATCGAGGCCCTTCGACACGGTGAGGGCTGGCCGATCCGTCTTCTTCGTGGCGATCAACCGCGGCGAGGGGCGCGGGCTGAAGCCGGCATATCCGGGAGTCCATTCCGGAGAGGTGAGCTGCAGCACTCGCAGGCCATGCTTTCCGTCCGCCACGTAGGCAAACAGGCTCGCATTCGTCGCTCCGACTTTGATGTCGTATGCATCGTCGAGGGCGCCATCCGCGTCGAACGTCTGATCGATGAAAGGACGCTGGGGGCTCTCGACATCCACGATCACGATCCCTTGCTTTCCGGCCGCCACGTACGCATAGGTCCTGGCCACGTAAACGCTGCGCGCATCTGCGATTGCCACGCGGGCGACGACGCGGGGAGCAGTTGGATTGGTGACATCGATGACGGTCAGTCCAGACGCATCACTCGCGAACGCGTAACGGAACTGCACGGCAATCGACGTGACGTTCGATACGCCGTCGACAAAGGTCACGAGGCGGGGCTTCAGTGGTTCGTTGACGTCGACGATCGCCAGGCCGCGTTCGCATCCGATGTAGACCCAGCGCCCTGCCACTGTGATCGATTGCGCACCGCGCAACTGGCCGCCGGCGTCGAACGTGGCGGCGCGCTCGAGGTAGTTGTTCGACGGATTGCCGTCAGTAAGCGTCGTGACGTCAACGAGAACCAACCCCTCTTCGCGGTCAGCGACATACGCATACCGATAGAGCGGATGAATCGGCTGTTCCTCGTTGGCTGGGATCGACTGGGTCTTCTTCAGGGGGGCCATCGGCATCGTCGTCGGGAGCGCCACCGCTGCGGCGTGCTTCGTCTTCACGAACGTGCGCTGTCCCAGCGGTGAGACCGGTGCAGTGACGACGCGTTCTGAAACATCCTTGTTGTCGATGCTGGCGATGTCGTAAACAACAAAACCGTCGTCGCCGGCCGTGAACAGATACTCCCCGCGCATCTGAAGGCTGCGGACGTTGCCGCGATGATGGTGCGACTCCCCGAGTTCGCGAGTTCGTGTCTCGTGCTTCTCGAAGTGCTCCGGGTAAACGATCTTCTGGAGTGACGATCCGATGACGGTCTGTGGTTCATCCCACTCCGTGACCTCGACAGCTTCCGCGCCGCCCTCCCCGAGCCCGAGCCAGACGAATCGACCGATGAAGTTGACGAAGTTCGTTCCCTGCAGGAAGACCTGTGCGAGCCAGGCGTTGTTGTCGTTCTTCTGCGTCACGTGACAGCTGCCACAGCCCTGGGTCTCGCGGGTCCGGACCGTATGCGGAACGTGGGGGTTGAACGCCTGCGAACTGTAGCCGGGCGACGAGATGGGTGGTTGCTGGATGTAGATGCGGTCGCGCAGCGCGTTCGTCGAGCTGAGCACGAGCGCGCTCGACGAACGAACCGGAGCGAGGCGATTTCCTTTCGTCGTTCCGCTGATGCCGATCATGAACGCATCGGTGCGGATTACCTGCGGGTTGTACGACGCGTAGTTCCGCGTCTCGGTCCCCTCGAAGTGATTCATTGCCGTCTTCGCATTCTGCTCCTGCGGAAGATGGCAGCCCGAGCACGAAGTCATCCACGAGGTGTGACACGACTGGCAGGTCATCTGCGTGTCGCGATGCGCGAACTTCGCCCGATCGGAGGGAGCACCCCACGATCCCTCCACGCCACGCTGGATCGTCTTCGCATAGGCAGCGCGTTCGTTGTAGTGCGCATTTCCCGGCGTGATCGAGTCGCGGACCTGCCGCACTTCCCACTCCATGCCCGCATTGATCATCGATCGTTGGTAGAGCCGGCCATCGATCCACGCAAAGCGGCGCTGGCCGAACGGCGTCGTCCCCAGGCGCAGGTCGTTCCCTCCCGGCGGCGCCGCGGGTCCTGAGGTGAGCAGGTTCGAGCGGCTCTCAGTCGTTCCGTGGCAGTCGCGGCATTCGATCTCGATGGTGTTGCCGTACTCGCCGTAGATCTGGCCGTTGCCATGCTCGTCCTGCGAGAAATGGCAGTCGACGCAATGCATCCCTTTCTCCGCGTGAATGTCGCGCAGATGCACAGCTTTGGTGAACCGCTCCGGATCCTCGAACGAAACGCGCTTTCCAGCGGCGTCCAGGAGGTTTCCCTTGAGGTCGCGCTTGAACACGGCCATGAAGTTCCAGCCGTGGCCGTGGTAATCGGCGAACTGAGTGCTCTGTGCTTTCGGGTTGACGTCGCGCGTGATCCGCTCGAGGAACTCTGAGTTCGTCCAGAGGCCGCGCACCGCCGCTCCCTCCGGATTCCGTTCCAGGCTCGCACGCTTCTCGTCCTCCGTTGGATTCTTCTGCTCCTTCGGGAACATCAACGCGGCGTCGCTCTCGTAGTCCCACATCGTATAGCCGAGGTACGTATTCACGAACGAGTTGGGCTGGTGCATATGACACGACATGCACTGGCTGGTCGGAACGGCACGCGTGAGCTGATGGCGCAGCGGGTGTCCCTTCTCGCTCTTCGGGATCGTAACGTCGCCGCTCTGTGTTCGCCCGTCGTTGCCGAACGCCGCGTACGGGCCGGAGTGCAGCGGGTCGCGATCGTTCGCGTAGACGACATGACAGGCAGTGCAACCACTCGACCGATAGTCGCCGGGATGATCGTTGGTCCCGAGAAACGACAGGTGCGGATCGTTGAGCCGGGTCTTGTGCAGGTTGATGAGGGCTGGCGCGACCCGCAATCCCGTTCCTCTCCCGCGATTGCCAAGCCGGAGATCGGGACGGCCTGCCTCATCCGCCCCGCTCGGATTGCCGATCTCGGGCGGCTGCGTGCTCGCAGCGATCCCTCCCCGTTCGAATGCGCGGAAGTACTCACCTGGCTGCGTCGTCTCCCACCGTGGAAGTGGAAAGAGGAACGGGAGCGCGCCGTACTTCACCTGCTCGGGCGTTGGCGGCCATGCCGGCTTCACGATGCGCGGCTTGCCATCGCGGTCGTAGCTCTCGCCGAGGAACGCGCGCTTGTCTGAAACCAGCCCGTTCGCGTAGCTCGCCGCGGCCCAGAAGACCGAACTCGTCGTCATCGTGCTGCGTGGCACCGCGGCCACCTGAGAGGCATGGCAACTGCCGCAACTCTCCGGCGCCACTCGCAGATCGCCAGGATTCACGAAGCGAACAAACTCCACCGACTCTTTGAGAAGCGCTGTGTACGACCGCTCTGGATTCGCGGAGCTTTTCCACACGCCACGATTCAGCGGCTGGACATGCGCTAGCTCCTTCACCCGGGTCGACGCATTGCCGCCATGGCAATCGGTGCAGCCGAGAACAACGGCGCGTGATTCGTGCATCGGCTCGATGCCGTGATGGCACGAGAGACAGCCGGCGCTCTTCGCGTCTGCCGCCGCGCGAGTCTGAACTGTTGCTGCAGCGGCGACTGCCGCCACTGGTGCGTCTCGCGTCGCCGCGGCCACCACACACGCTCCCAGCAGCAGCACGACTGCAGGCGGGAGGCGGTGCATGGCGCGAGTGGATTTCATCACTTGGCTAGAACGTCAGGATCAGGTTGGAGAAGACGTGATACAGCGTCCCGGTGTGCTCGTAGATGTCCGCAAAGCCTCCCGCCGGGATGAACGCGGCCAGGCCACCAACGAGCACGATGTTCTGATTGAGGAATGGGCGGTAGCGCGCTCCAAGGCTGATGTCCGTACCGAGTTCGGGCCGGATCCCCTCCTGAAAGAGGAGCGTCTCGATGGTCTTCGTCGAATCGAGGCGAATGTAGTTGGCCGTAAAAAGGACTTTCAGCCGGGGCGTGACCTCGGCGTCGACTCCCGCGGTCAGCAGTTGCACGCCGGGATTGACGTAGTTCGGCTGTCCTTCGTCCTTGCTCGACCGGAGCGACGTGAGCAGAGTGCCCCGCTCCACCAGAGAGACGCCGGTCCCGGCGAGATTGAGCCCCAGGCGATTGAAGAAGCTGAAGCCGCCGCCGGCGAACGACTGCGACTCGAAGATGGCGTCGAACCCGTTGGCGTTGCGGTCGCGCGGATCACGGTCGCCTGTCGCGTAGAGAAAGCCGATGCGCGGTCGGAGCCAGTCGAGGTCGTACGACACTTCCACAGCAGCGAACCCCGCGCTGATCGTCACCGCATCGCTTCCTTTCAACTGAGGATCGGGACCTGCGATCGGATTCAGGCTGTCGCGACCGTAGACGAAGTACTCGGCATGATCGACGTTGATCCGGCCGAAGTGACCGAGTCCTGCCGCGCCGAGGTAGATCGCCTTGATCTCGTGTGGCCGGATGACACCGACC
>JBKJVD010000100.1:0-17488 GCA_046590585.1 Thermoanaerobaculia bacterium
CCCGGAATCCCCGCGAACGGGTAGTAGCCGCGCGTGAGTTCGATGTCGGTGTTGCAGATTCCTGCGAGCAGGACTCGGACGAGCACCTCACCCGGCGGGACCGGCGGAATGGGGACGTCCCGGACGGACAACTGCTTCTCTTCCAGCCAGACAGCGCGCATCCGCGGATGGTCACCGATTCCTTTATCCGGGGCAAGTGCCTGTATCCATAGGGACCCCATCTCAGGCAGGTTGAACGAAAACCAGAACCCTCACCCGCTTTCCCCGTAAACTTCTGCAGCGGAGGAACACGATGGGTTTTCTCGACAATCTCAAGAATCAGGTCGGGTCACAGTTCATCGAGATCATCGAGTGGCTCGATGACTCGAACGACACGATGGTTTACCGGTTTCCGGTCTACAACCAGGAAATCAAGATGAACGCGCAGCTCACCGTGCGTGAGAACCAGGTCGCAATCTTCATCAACGAAGGGAAGGCCGCGGATCTCTTCACGCCCGGTCGCTATCAGCTGACCACGCAGAACATGCCGATCCTGACGACGCTGCGCGGGTGGAAGTACGGCTTCGAATCGCCGTTCAAGGCGGAGGTTTACTTCTTCAACATGCGGACCTTCACGGACCTCAAGTGGGGCACGCAGAATCCGGTGATGATGCGCGACGCCGAGTTCGGCATGATCCGCATGCGCGCGTTCGGCACCTACGCGACGAAGATCAGTGACGCGAAGGTATTTTTCCAGACCGTCGTCGGGACGCAGGGCCTCACCACGACCGACGAAATCCTCGGCCAGCTTCGGTCGACGATTCTCTCGCGCCTCTCCGACGCGATCGCGGAGTCGAAGATCGCAGCGCTCGATCTCGCCTCGCACTACAACGAACTCTCCGAGTTCGCGAAGAAGGACATCCAGCCCGACTTCGCCAGCTTCGGACTCGAACTGTCGCGCTTCTTCGTCGAAAACATTTCGCTCCCCGAGGAAGTGGAAGCGGCCATCGACCAGCGCTCCAAACTCGGAGTCCTGGGCGATCGCATGCAGCAGTACACGCAGATGCAGGCTGCGGAAGCGATCAAGGTCGCGGCCGCGAATCCGGGTGGGCTCGCAGGAGCGGGCGCCGGCATCGGAGCCGGCCTCGCGATCGGCCAGGCCATGGGCGGCGCGTTCGCGCAGTCGCAGCAGCAGCCGGGCGCTTCGCCTCCTCCGCCGCCGGGATCCGCGCCCGTCGCACCTCCCCCTCCGTCGCCGAGCATGGCGCCGCGCTGGTCGATCGCCATCGACGGCAAGACGTACGGTCCTTACACCGACGACGCGCTGCGCACGATGCTCGGCAACGGCCAGGTTGCGAAAGACGCGCAGGCCTGGCATCCCGGCGCGACCGGCTGGGCGCCGCTCAGCAGCTACTCCGATTTCAACAGCGGAGCCGCCGCCCCACCTCCTCCTCCACCGCCCCCTTCCGAGTAGTCGTATAAACGCGTGAGTGGCACGGTTCGCCGTGCCACTCACGCGCCGACCTCTGCGGATTCGCGCTACCCTTCGCTGCTCATGCCGCACGCACCGCAGGAAGTCAGCCGCAACGATTCATCCGCGCGAAAGGACATCACTCTCCTCTTCACGGCGAGGGTCGTGCGCCTGTTCGCTTACGGCTTCATCGCCGTCGTGCTGGTTCTGTATCTCTCCGCGATCGGGCTGACCGAGCACCGGATCGGCTGGCTTCTCTCCCTCACGCTGGCTGGTGACGTCGTGGTGTCTCTCTATCTGACGACGCGGGCCGATGCGATCGGCAGAAAGCGGACGCTGCTCGCCGGCGCAATGCTGATGATCGGCGCGGCACTCGTCTTCATCCTGACGCGCGACTTCACCTTGCTCGTGATCGCCGCGACCCTCGGCGTCATCAGCCCCAGTGGCAACGAAATCGGGCCGTTCCTCGCCATCGAACAGGTGGCTCTCGCACAGGTGGGAGAAGGACGGAACCGCACGTCCCTGTTCGCCTGGTACAACCTTGCTGGATCCTTCGCGACCGCGCTCGGCTCGCTCGCAGGAGGGCTGGTCAGCGGAACGCTCCTGCGAAGAGGATTCAGCGCGGTCGAGAGCTATCGCGGTCCACTGGTCGGTTACGCCATCCTCGGCGTGGCGTTAATGATGATCTTCAGGCGGCTCACACCTGCGGTGGAGGGGACGACGCCAGCCACATCCACTGGCAGCATCTTCCGGATCGAGCGTTCCCGCGGCATCGTCCTTCGCCTGTCGTCACTCTTTGCACTCGATTCGTTCGCAGGCGGCCTGGTGATTCAGTCGATCATGGCCTATTGGTTCTACCGCCGTTTCGGCTTGAGCCCCGAGGTCCTCGGTGCGATCTTCTTCAGCGCCAACATACTCGCCGGAATCTCGGCACTCGCAGCGGCCCGCATTGCCCGGCGATTCGGACTGCTCAACACGATGGTCTTCACTCACCTGCCGTCTAACCTCCTGCTGCTGCTTGTGCCTTTCATGCCGACACTGTCGCTGGCCATCGCGGTGCTGCTGCTGCGCTTCTCGATCTCGCAGATGGACGTCCCGACACGCCAGGCCTTCGTGATCGCGGTCGTCGATCCGGACGAACGAACGGCAGCGGCCGGGATCACGGGAGTGGCGCGCACCACGGGCGCGGCGCTGGCTCCAATCGTGGCGATGCCGCTCATGGCCAGCCTCTCGCACGGCTGGGTGCCATTCGTGGCGGCAGGGACGTTGAAGATCGTCTACGACCTCGCACTGATGTGGAGTTGTCGCGGCGTGAATCTCGAGGGGTGACGCTGGGGCGGGTCCGCAGGATGCCAAAAAGGCCAGCGGGCGACCCGCCTGGCGACCCGCCCGCTGAAGTCGAGGGCATGGTCTGTACTCTCCCCACTTCTGCTTATACTACCGGCATGAGATCCGTCGCCGATGAATTGCGAGAGGCGCAGCTTCACGACCTTCAGAGGATGACTCCTGCGGATCGAGTCGAGCTTGCCCTCAGGCTCGGCCTGCGCGATGTGGAGTTCTACATGGCCACGAATCACGTCGATCGTGCGACCGCGGTGGCGACTCTTCGAAGATCCGCTGGGGCCGGGCGCCGGCCCAGCTGCAACGATGAGCCTTGAGATCATCCTTCGCACGCTTGACGCGGCGGGAGTTCGCTACGCGTTGATCGGAGCGGTCGCACTTGCGGCTCGCGGCGTTTCGCGCTCAACGCTCGATCTCGATCTCCTGACAACCCAGCGAGTTGTGCTGAGCGAAGACTTTTGGACCACAGTGCGAAGAGCAGGACGAAGCGTCGAGGTCCGCCTGGGGGACTTCGATGATCCTCTGGCCGGCGTCGTTCGAGTCCATGGGGATGAGCCGATCGATATCGTTGTGGGGAAATACAGTTGGCAAGGCGCGGTCATCGAACGCGCCGAGCCGGTTTTTGTTCGAGGGTTGACGATCCCCGTACCGAGAAAGAGGGACCTGGTTCTACTCAAGCTCTTCGCCGGTGGCTATCGCGATCTCGATGACGTGCGCAGTCTTCTGGCGATCTCGGAGGCGGAGGAACTGACCGCAGAGGTTGAATCGTTGCTCGAAGGGTTTCCTCGCGAAATGCGTGAAGCATGGCAGCGAATCGCCGAGGAAAACGAGTCTTGAGTTAGTTCTCCAGGGTGCTATCTCGGGGTCAGGCCTTGTTATTTCAGCGGTGCAGAAGAACGAAGACCTGACCCACTGAGCTTGAATACGTCTCGCTCAAAGGCGTTGGGCGCCATCCAATCTTCCGAGTCTCTTGTCGAAGGTACCAAGCGGGAGGTGCCCGCCCTTCCTCGCGATTTCGAGCACCAGACAATCGGAAAACCTGGGCGCCGCTTTTCCGCGATAAAGGTCGAGCGCAGCAGAAACCGTGTCAGCTGAATGCCGGACTATGGCGTCAACATGACGCTCCGGGTACTAGGTACCTCTCCCCCGGGCGAAGACCGTCAGAGCGTGTGAAACGTGGCGTCCCTTACCAGGGCGCGATCGAAAGTCACGGTGTATGCGCAACCTGCTCTCTCGTTGCGGCGACCGATCACATAGTCGGAGAAGTCGCCCTTTCCGGAACGGAAGTCGGATAGTGCGACTCGCAGCAACTCGCGATCGTCAAACGAAAACACTGCAGTGCCGAGAAACTTCTCGAGCGCATCGACAATCGTCGTCTTACCCAGCCGGTACGCCGCGCGAAGCACCCACACCACTTCACACAGGACGACGTCGTCAATATGAATCGCACTTCCCTGTTCCCGCACTTCAGACAGAAACAGGTCGACTTTCCGCGACTGCGCGGCGTCGTCCTGCGCGAGGTACCGCACCAGAACGTTCGTGTCGATGCCGATCATCGCTTTTTCGCATGCCGTCGCATGATCGCGGCGTTCATTGCATCGACGGTCACACTGCGCCGGCCCGGACGCTTGACCAGTCCCCGAAGCTCACCGACATCGAGGTTCAGTCCGCGCACGACGATGTCGCCTCGGTCGGTGACGATGAACTCGATCTGATCCCCAGTGTCGACGCGAAGAAGCTCGCGGACCTGCTTTGGTATCGTGACTTGGCCTTTCGTGGTGAGTGTAGCGATCGCCATTCCTTACTCCAAGTAAGGAGTATAGGTCGTTTCCTTACTTGCGCGCGCAGCTGATTCCATTCGGTAGCCAATGGTGTGGCGGAAATGCCGGTACGGCCAGCAAACTTTCTGGTTAATCGGCCGAACGGAACTGATTCGCAACAAACGCGTTTCGGGTCGTCCCCAGGATCTCGCTGACCTCAGCTGGCTGGAGGAGCGGCGCTTACACGAAGACGGGCGACGCTCGTCGCGCCGCCCGTTCGACTTTCGATTTATTGAGATCAGCCTGCAGCAGTCAGCGCCGGCTGCAGCGTGCGCCCGAGTACGTGGGCGATCGCTTCACACTCGCGGACGATCTGCGCGAACATCTCCGGCAGGATTGCCTGAGGTCCGTCCGACAGCGCCTCCTCCGGCTTGTGATGGACTTCCACGAGGACTCCGTCGGCGCCGACGGCAATCGACGCTCGTGACATCGGACCTACCTTGTTGCGCTTGCCGGTTCCGTGGCTCGGGTCGACGAGAATCGGGAGGTGACTGATCCGCTTGATCGCCGGAACCACTGACAGATCGACCGTGTTGCGGGTGTGATCGGCAAACGTCCTGATTCCGCGCTCGCACAGGATCACGTTGTAGTTCCCCTCGGACATGATGTACTCGGCCGAAAGAAGCAGTTCCTCGAGGGTCGCCGACATTCCGCGCTTGAGCAGGACCGCCTTCTTCGAGCGGCCCGCCGCCTTGAGCAGCGAGAAATTCTGCATGTTCCGCGCACCGATCTGAATGCAGTCGGCATACTGATCGACGAGACGGAGGGATTCTTCATCGATCGCCTCGGTAACGATCGGCAGGTCGAACTCCTCCCGGACACGGGCCAGGATCTCGAGACCTTCTTCACCGAGCCCCTGGAACGAGTAAGGCGACGTGCGTGGCTTGTAGGCTCCGCCGCGAAGCAACTGGCCTCCGGCTCGCTTCACGCCCTCGGCGATGGCGCGGGTCTGGTCGAGAGACTCGACCGCGCACGGTCCGCCGGTCACGATGATTCCGTTGCCGCCGACATCGACCCCGCCGACGCTGACGACCGTGTCGTCTGGCTTTGCCTCGCGGCTCACGAGTTTGTAAGCGTGCGAAACGGGGATGACTTCCTTGACCCCCGGGAAGTTCTCGAGATTCTGCGGATCAGCCTTCCGCTGCTGGCCGGTGATCCCGATCGCTGTGCGGTGAGCTCCAGGGATGACATGCGCCCGCATCCCAATCCGCTCGATCTGTTTTACGACAGCGTCAATTTGCTCGGGCCGGGCGCCGGCCTCCATCACCACAAGCATCGAGTTTCTCCTGGACCTCTGCGGCGGAATCGGCCTGGGCCGTACCGTCGTTCTGAGGTGAACCAGTATAATCGACCAGCACGACGCCTGATTCCGGAGACGAGATGAGAAAGACCCTGACCTTTGCTGCTGTGATCGCACTTGTTGCCAGCCAGGCCTTCGCGGCCTACATCGTCGTCCTCAAGGACGGCACCCGCTACAAAGCAAAAAGCAAATGGACCACCGTTGGTGGAAAAGCAACGATCACGCTCGAGAACGGTCAGACGCTTCAGGTCAATTCTTCTGACATCGACGTAGCGAAAAGCGACGAGGTCAGTAAGCTCGGACTTGGCGACGTCGGCATCATCGGCGTCGAACAGGCCAACCCCCAGCATGCCCCGCCGAAGCAGCCTTCGCTCGGTGATGCGATCCGACTCCGCAAGCCACCCACCCAGACCGCAACCACTCCGGCGACAGCACCTCCGGTCGCCGCTTCAACCACGACGCCTGCGCTCGCTCCCTCTCCCGGCGCCCTCAACAGTCAGGTCACCGAGAAGTTTGAACGGGCCTACGAAAACCTCGGCATCTTCGAGCACAAGATCGTCAGCACCGGCGCCAACTCCCTTCGCGCCGACCTGACGGCGGACAACGAGGACAAAGTCTTCAACGCCATCTCGGCAACCTCGTTTCTGATGGTCCGCAACGCCGGGGTCACCGGAGCGCGGATCGATATCGTGGAACTCTTCATGAAGACGACCACGGGTGGATCTTCCGGCCGGTTTCAGATGACGCGGGAGGATGCCGAGTCTCTCGACAAGAAGGCCCTGACGCTTCAGGAGTACTTCGTCCGCAAAGTAATCTTCTGAGTTCGCGCCGGGGCAGAGTTCGTCTCGCGGGCGCCTCGCCGTGCTGTACGCCGGCGACCCGCCAGTGCGCTGTTGAAGTCGTGAGAATAGAGTTTCTCGCGAGCCCTCAACAGTGCGGTGCGCTGCAGCGCACGACAGGCGAGACGCCCGGCGAGCCATCGCCTCGCGTGCAGGGTGACCACCTTCGCAGCGAGATCAAACGCATCACCGCACCCGGTGGCTCGTGGGCGTCTCGCCCGCGCGGAGGGCTGCAGCGCGTTTCATCCGACTCCACGAACCGCGTCGCCTCGCATTGGTAGCTTCGCCCCCTTTACCTCCTACGCGCGGGCGAGACGCCCACGAGCCATCGCTTCGCGTGCAGGTACCACCTTCGCAGCGAGATCGAACGCATCACCGCACCCGGTTGTTGGCGGGCGTCTCGCCTGGCGTCTCGCCCGTGCCGGACGCCCGCCAGCAATCAGGGCCGGATGACCTCTGCGGTCGCGCGGCCGCCATACACGACCACATAGCGGAAACCGAACTCCTCGGGATCCAGCAGGACCCGCTCACCGCGCGCGAAGACGAACGGGCGCAGCTGCCAGTCGATCCGGGTGGTTTCCTCCATGGTGTTCGCAAGGCGCACGCTCACGACGGGCGGCACGCCGGTGAGTGTCTGCAGGCGCAATCGCACCCGGCCGCGTGTCGGGCCAAAGTCGAAGACGGTCGCGCGTTCCGGCACTGCAACCATGACCGGAACTCCTGAACTGACGCGGATCTCGGGGAGCTGGGCGCGAAACGTCTCGGTGTGCCGAGCCTGCTGCACGGGGCCTTCCGGCCGGGTCAGCGCTGCGGCACCACGGGTCAGGTAGTTCCATCTGCCGATGGGCGGCTCGCCAAGAATCATCGGGGAAGCGGGCTCGAGTCGGGAGACTTCCCGATCCGGAAGTGCGTCGTCCCACTCGCGGTAGATTTGCCAGGACTGGTCGGTGACGATCGTGTTCTCCCGCTCGGGAGCGATGTCCACGGAGGCCAGCAATCCGCCAACGCCGTTCACACTCCGCACGGCAACAACGATTCGGTTGCCTCGATCCCGCGCGAGTGAGGTGACATCGTATTCATCGAGCCGCCTCTCATCCCCAACCTTCCGCCCTCCCACCTGCCTGCCGTTGAAGTAGAGCGTGTACTCCGGATCGCCGGCGATCTTGATCCGCGTGAAGAGGCGATCGGCCGGAAGGTCGAACGTCCTGACCGCAAAAAAGGCGACCGGGATGTTGCGGCTCAACTGGTGCTGCGCCCAGATCCATCGCGCCTCGCCCGTCAGGTCGTAGAACTTGTGCGAATAAAGACGGACGAGAGCGCTGACCGCGGCGGTCGCGATGAACAGCGACAGCGTGAACAGGAACAGCCGGAGCATCAATCGGCGGTCGGCGAAACCCACGATCGCCTCCGCCTTGCTAGAATCTGGATCCGTCATGTCCGGCCTCATTGTAATTCCCGCACGCTACGGCTCGACGCGCTTTCCCGGCAAGCCACTGGTGCGGATCGCAGGCATCTCGCTGATCCAGCGCGTCTATGAGCGCGCCGTGAAATCGCGTGCGGCCCGCTCAATCTATGTTGCAACCGACGACGACCGGATCGCCGGCCATGTCGAGAGTTTCGGCGGGAAGGTCGTCCGCCCCGCGGGCGATTACCAGAGTGGGACGGACCGGATCGCGGCCTCACTGCCGATGGTCGAGCAACTTGAATCGACCTCCTTCGACTACGTCGTCAACGTGCAGGGCGACGAACCGATGATCGACATCGAGTCGGTCGACAGCCTTTTCAAGGCACTGGCGACCACGGGCGCTGAGATGGCCACACTGGCCTGCCCCCTCGACAGCGACGAGGAGTACGCGAGCCGCGACGTCGTGAAAGTCGTGACCGACCTCAACGGGAACGCACTCTATTTCTCTCGCGCCGGCATCCCTCACGGGGGCCGCGAGTTGGCGATGCGCCATGTCGGCCTTTATGGCTACCGGGCCGACGCTCTCCGTCGATTCTCAGCCCTTCCCCAGTCGCCCCTCGAACTGCGAGAATCACTCGAGCAGTTGCGGGCACTGCAGAACGGTTTTAGAATCCAGGTGCTGCACACTTCGAAGCCGCACCTGGGCGTCGATCGTCCGGAAGATGTAGACCGTGTCGAACATGAACTTGCAAAGCTGCATTCGTGAAACCGGAGACCGGACTTGAGCCTCTGGCTCAGGACGAATCCGTCTCCCCGCCCGACACCCGAAGAGTCCCCGGAACCATCCAGCAAGAACCCGGAACCACCGCTGTGGTTACCCGTGTATTCATCTCTGAAGTGCGCCAGATTCGTGCATTGAGGCCATATTGAAAAGAACGGAGGCAACCGCGATGGGAACCAAATACATCTTCGTAACGGGCGGCGTGGTATCAGGGCTCGGCAAGGGAATCGCGGCGGCATCCATCGGTGCACTGCTCGAAGCCCGAGGCTTCACAGTCACGCTTCAGAAGTTCGATCCCTACGTGAATGTCGATCCCGGAACGATGTCGCCATTCCAGCACGGTGAGGTCTACGTCACCGATGACGGCGCGGAGACTGATCTCGACCTCGGCCATTACGAGCGCTTCACCTCGATGAAGGCGAGCCGGAAGAACAACTGGACGACCGGGCGCATCTACCTCAAGGTCATCGAGAAGGAACGGCGTGGTGACTATCTCGGCAAGACGGTACAGGTGATCCCGCACATCACGGACGAGATCAAGCGCTGCATCCGTGAAGTCTCAGAGGGCGTCGATGTCGTGATCGTGGAAATCGGCGGTACCGTGGGCGACATCGAATCGCTGCCTTTCCTCGAGGCGATCCGACAGTTCCGGCAGGAAGCAGGCCGCGGAAATGCGATCAATGTTCACCTCACGCTCGTGCCCTACATCCGCGCCTCGCAGGAACTGAAGACCAAACCGACGCAGCATTCAGTCAAGGAACTTCGCGAGATCGGCATCCAGCCCGACGTCCTGCTTTGCCGCTCGGAGCACATCATCCCCGAGGACATGAAGAAAAAGATCGCGCTCTTCTGCAATGTGGAAGAAGAGGCGGTGGTCTCAGCGCTCGACGTCGAGTTCATTTACCAGGTGCCGCTCGCATTCTCGCGCGAGGGTCTGGACGAGATCCTGCTCGACAAACTGCATCTTCCCCACGAGGAAATCGGTTCGCTCGCGAAGTGGGAGGAGATCGTCCGCAAGCTGCGCCATCCCGAGGATGAGATCCGCATCGGCTTCGTCGGCAAATACGTCGAGTTCGGCGATTCGTACAAGTCACTCAACGAAGCGCTGACGCACGGCGGAATCGCGAACAACGTCAAGGTGCGCATCGTTTACATCGATAGTGAATCGCTCGAGGAAGAGGGGTATCACGGGGAACTCGCGGACGTCGATGGCATTCTCGTCGGTCCGGGATTCGGCGCCCGAGGTGTGGAGGGAAAGCTGCGCGCTATCCGCTACGCGCGCGAACGAAAGATTCCCTACTTCGGCATCTGCCTCGGCATGCAGTGCGCAACCATCGAGTTCGCGCGCGATGTCGCGGGAATGGTCGGCGCCAATTCGACCGAGTTCGATGACGAAGCGCCGTACAAAGTCATCTACAAGCTCCGCGACCTGATCGGCGTCGATGCACTCGGCGGAACGATGCGCCTCGGCAAGTATCCGTGCAAGCTGGTCGAGGGCTCCATTGCCCGCGCTGCGTACGAGACCGAACTGGTGGAAGAACGCCACCGCCACCGTTACGAGGCCAACCCCGAGTACATGCCCGCACTCGAGGCGAAGGGACTGAAGGTCACGGGCATGTCGCCCGACGGTAAGTTCGTCGAAATCGTGGAACTCGAGGGGCATCCCTGGTTCGTCGGCTGCCAGTTCCATCCCGAGTACCGGTCGAAGCCCTCGAAGCCGCACCCGCTGTTCCGTTCGTTCGTCGCGGCGGCCCGCACCTACAAGTATTCGAATCGCGGCGCGAGCGCGGTGGCGAAGGATGCCACCGTCGGCGAGATCGCACGCTGATCTCCACGACCATGACCACGACACGAGTCATCGAAATCACTCCCACGCTCCGTTTCGGAGGAGACGAGGCACCGCTGTTCATCGCCGGACCCTGCGTGATCGAATCGCTCGAGCACGCGCTCGGCATGGCTCGCACGCTGCTGAAACTGCGCGACGAGATGAAGATCAACCTCGTCTTCAAGTCGTCGTTCGACAAAGCCAACCGCTCGTCGATCGAATCGTTCCGGGGACCGGGCCTGGAAAAAGGCCTCGAAATCCTGCGCGCGGTTCGCGAAGAAACGGGATTGCCTCTCCTGTCCGACATTCACGAGCCGCATCACGCCGAACCCGCGGCAGCGGTGCTCGACATCCTGCAGATCCCTGCGTTTCTCTGCCGCCAGACCGACCTCATCGCCGCTGCTGCGCGCACCGGAAAGGCGGTCGGCGTGAAGAAGGGCCAGTTCATGTCGCCGGAAGAAGCGAAGAACATTCTCGAGAAGGGATCCGAGGTCGGCAATGAGAAGGTTTACATCACCGAGCGCGGCTCCTCATTCGGCTACCAGAACCTCGTCGTCGACATCCGCGCGTTTCCGATCGTGCGTGGATTCGGCGCGCCGATGGTCTACGACATTACGCACTCGATGCAGAAGCCGGGCGGTGAAGGGAAGCAGACTGGCGGCAC
Source organism: Thermoanaerobaculia bacterium (assembly GCA_046590585.1). GTDB lineage: Bacteria > Acidobacteriota > Thermoanaerobaculia > Gp7-AA8 > Gp7-AA8 > JBKJVD01. The sequence goes on from JBKJVD010000100.1 coordinate 11,426, forward strand.
TCCGCAATTTGCGCGACCGCTTGCCCGTGCTGCGGCGGCAGCGGGATGCGACGGCTTCTTCATGGAAGTGCACGACAACCCGCCAGCAGCGCTGTCAGATCGCACCACGCAGATCCGCCCCGATGACGCGCGCGCCATCATCGAGGACGTGCTGAAGATCAGGCAGGCACTGCCGCGGTTGTAAGTTCCTCGGGTTCCTGAGTTCCTCGGGTTCCTCGGGGAGTTCAATCGTCCTCGAGATCCTCGGCGATGCAGAGCGGATGAGTACTCCTGGGGCCCCCGAGGAACCGAGGGACCCCGAGGAACCCCGAGGAACCGCTTACGGACAGGTAGCGAACGCACCCGCGTCGGTGACTGCCGGGGCTGGCGCGCCAAGGTAGTTGAAGTACTTTTTCTGCGCTCCACCCTGCGTGTCGAGGACTGTCAGTTCATAGTGAACGTCGGTCGTAGCGGCTGCATAGACCCACTTCCGGCTGTTGATGCCACAGCCGTTGAGCGTCTTGACGAGCACTTCGTAATTCGCTGCGTCGAAAAACCAGAACAGCCCGGAGTTCGCGGTCGAGGCTCCGCTTCCGGTGACGACCTTACCCTGGCCGCGCGCGCCAGCGAGCGTCGACAGGAAGTCGATCGAGATGGCATAGCGGCCGCTCTCCGTGCAGAGGGTCGTGGCCGATGCCGTGCAAGTCGTGCCGGAAGGAAATCCGACGAAAGTCGCGCCCTGGGTCGACCCTGGATTCGATCCCGTGGAATCGAGCGCGGTGCCATCGAAATGGTAGAGCGCCACGACGCCGGCCGCGCCGCTGAGCGGCTTGTTGATGTTCGCGCGGATTTCGGCCTGGCTGCGCGCGACGTTCCAGATACGAACCTCGTCGATGCCGCCGTTGAACGGCGTGAACTGCCAGGAAGTGTCGCTTCCGATGCGCATTTCTGTTGTGCTGTCGGGCATGTCACCGGTCTCTTCCCTGGATGCGACCAGTTCACCGTCGATGTAGTGCTTGTGCGTGACTCCGTCGTACACCACAGCGATGTGAGTCCAGTCATTGGCCGGAATCGTTCCGCCGTCAAAGCTGGATGCTCCTCCTCGCAGGTACGAGCGCAGCGTGGTTCCGCACACTCCGATCCACCACGCGGTCGGGTAATCCTTGCCGGCGATGCTCGAGCACCCTCCCGGATCCGCGATCGAGACCCACGCCTCGAAAGTGAACGCAGTTCCGAAGTTGAGGCTCGGTGAGTGCGGGACGCGGACATAGCCGTGCGTCGCTGGAAACTTCAGCCACGAAGCGTAAGGCTGCGCCGCGGCATTTTCAGCACCGAGCAGGGAGACAGCGACCACGGCAGAGAACAAAGCGATGCGAGAGAGCAGCTTCATGGAATCCTCCAACAGAATTGACTTCGTGTCAGCAGAATGAGTCGGAACCGGGAGACGGGATGTGATCAGGATTACAGAATCTGAGAGGAAGCGGACGGAAATCGTTCCTCAGGGTCGCACTGACCTGGACACAAGAACGCCGCCGGATCGCTCCGGCGGCGTCAGGAAATGAACCTCAGTGTGGTGACTAAACGCTGACTGCTTCGCCAACGCCTGCCGCTGCGCGCAGTGCATCGGCCTTGTCGGTTGCTTCCCACGTGAACTCCGGCTCGGTGCGACCGAAGTGTCCGTAAGCTGCCGTCTTCTTGAAGATCGGCCGGCGCAGGTTGAGCGACTCGATGATGCCGCGCGGCGTCATGTTGAAGTGCTCGCGCACGATCTGCTCCATCCGGGCCGGATCGATCTTCGAGGTACCGAAGGTATCGACGTACACCGAGACCGGCTCGGCAACGCCGATGGCGTAAGCCAGCTGCACTTCCACCTCGTCTGCGATGCCGGAGGCCACGATGTTCTTGGCGATGTAGCGAGCCATGTAGCAGGCAGAGCGATCGACCTTCGTGGGATCCTTCCCCGAGAACGCGCCACCGCCATGGCGGCCGCGGCCACCGTAGGTATCGACGATGATCTTGCGTCCGGTCAACCCGGTGTCGCCCTGCGGTCCGCCAATGACGAAGCGGCCGGTCGGGTTGATGTGAAACACGGTGTCGCTGTCAATCAGTTCCATCGGAACGACCGGCTTGATCACTTGCTCGATGATCGCCTCGCGCAGGTCGCGATTGCTGACCGAAGGCGAGTGCTGCGTCGAGACGACGATCGCGCTGGCGCGCACGGGGCGCTTGCCCTCATATTCGATCGTCACCTGCGACTTGCTGTCGGGACGGAGGAAGTCGAGTTCATTCGACTTGCGAACGTCGGTGAGGCGGCGCACCAGCTTGTGCGCGATCATGATCGGCAGCGGCATCAACTCCACCGTCTCCCGGCAGGCAAAGCCGAACATCAGCCCCTGGTCGCCGGCGCCACCGGTATCCACACCCTGGGCGATATCGGGAGACTGCGGGTCGATCGATGAAATGACCGCGCACGTCTCGCTGTCGAAACCGTACTTCGCCCTCGTATAGCCGATCTCGCGGATCGTGTTGCGCACGATCGATGGAAAGTCGACGTAGGTCTTGGTCGTGATCTCACCGGAGATCATCGCGAGGCCGGTCGTAACCAGTGTCTCGCATGCGACGCGGCCAAGCGGATCTTCCGCCAGCACTGCGTCGAGAATCGCGTCGGAAATCTGGTCTGCGATTTTGTCGGGATGTCCCTCGCTGACCGATTCCGACGTAAACAGGGTCCTGTGGTTCGCCATCTGTGGAGCTCCTCGCCGGAAAGCAAATAAACCGCAGAATCCTAGCAAGGGAGAGAGGTCCGGTCAACGCGATCTCCGAAATTCGGCAGTTCTCTTGCAGTCCGGTCCGTCGAAATGCTGAAAACCAAGCACCTTGGTGCCTACCGCGACCTGCTCCTGCTCTTCACCCGCTACGGCCGGAAAGACTTCCGGCTGGCCCTCCAGCCCGAGGATCTGCTCGTGCCGCAGGACGAAACTGCCCTCGAGCCTGACGTCCAGCAGCGCGCCCAGGCATTCGCGCAGTCACTGCAGAAGATGGGGCCGACCTACGTCAAGTTCGGCCAGTTGATCTCCACTCGACCGGACATCGTCCCGCAGGAGTACATCAACGCACTCGAGTCCCTGCAGGATTCGGTCACTCCGTTTTCCTTCGCCGAGGTCGAGCAGACCGTCGAGTCCGAACTAGGCGTGCGCATCTCCAAGGCCTTCGAATCGTTCGAGTCCACCCCCCTCGCCGCCGCATCTCTCGGGCAGGTGCACCGGGCTACGCTTCGCGATGGGCGCGAAGTCGTGGTCAAGGTCCAGCGCCCGAATGTTCGCGAGCAGGTACGCACCGACCTCGAAGTCTTTGCTGAAATCGCCCAGGTGCTCGAGAAGCACAGCGAGGTCGGCGCCAAGATGAATCTCGTCGGCGCGATCGAACAGGCCCGCCTGACGCTGCTCAGTGAATTGAACTACCTGCAGGAAGCGCGAAACACCGAAACGATGCGGGCCAACCTGGCCGAGTTCCCGCTCATCTACATGCCGGAAGTCATCAGCGACTACAGCACATCGCGGGTGCTGACGACGGAGCTGGTCAAGGGGCGCAAGGTTTCGAAACTGACTTCGCTCGCGTTGATCGATCGCAACTACTCCGACCTGGCCGAGGTGCTCACCCAGGCTTACCTCAAACAGATCTGTGTCGACGGCTTCTGGCACAGCGACCCGCATCCCGGCAACGTCTTCGTCCGCGAGGTTGAGGGTGAAGCGCAGGTGGTCCTGCTCGACTTCGGCATGGTCAGCCGGATCAGCCACGAGTTCCAGGACGAGATCATCAAGCTGCTGCTGGCCATCTCCTCGAACCGTGGCAACGAGGTCGCCGACACCTGCGTCCGCATGTGCGAAGTGCGGGAAGGATTCGAACCGACGAAGTTCGTGCGCGAGATCTCGGCGATCGTGGCCACCGTCCACGATGTGCGGAGCACCGACATCAATGTCGGCCAGCTGATCTTCAACCTGATCGCCATTGCCAACAACAACGAGTTGAAGGCGCCGCCCGAACTCGCCATGCTCGGCAAGACGCTGCTGCATCTCGACGGGATCACCCGAAAGCTCGACGCCGACTTCGATCCACAGCAGGTCATCCGCGGCTACGCGGAACGGCTGATCACGCAGAAGCTGCAGCAGAAGTTCCAGCCGCGCAATTTCTATCCAGCCCTGCTCGACCTCAACCAGCTCGCCATCGAGTTCCCGCATCGCGCCCGCGAGATCATCGACATGACCGCCAACGGAAAGATGACCGTCGGCATCAAGATCGCCCAGGCCGAAGAATTCCTCGGCGGCATCCACAAAATCGCCAACCGGATCACCGTGGGCGTCGTCATCGCCGCTCTGCTGATCTCCTCTTCGCTGATGACGCGCGTCCCCACCCGCTTCCAGATCTTCGGCTACCCCGGCCTGGCCATGCTCGGCTACCTCGCCGCCTTCGCCGCCGCCGCTTACCTCATCGCCACGACGTTCGTGAACGATCGAAGGGACAAGGAACGCGCGAAGTTGAAAGGGCGGTGAAGCGCGCCTTCGATCTCAGCGCGTCGAGGGTTCTTAATCTCGCGGAACCGGGTTCTCGCCCTTAGCGAGTGCCCCGAATTCCTTCTTCCCGAGGAGATCTCGCAACTTGATTCTGGCCTCGCTCTTCGACCAGAGGTCCGGATAACGGCCGAGCTTCAGGTACGCGGCCCGCGCGACATCCGAGAGCCTAGTGGCCTCATCGCGATCTCCTGTTCCGAACCAGGCGTCCCTAGAAGCGCTTTCGTACCAGGTCCCAGCGAGGTATTGCAGCCACGGCGCAACAGGCGTGTCTGGGTGAAGTTTTAGCGCAAGTTCTACTATCTTCACATTTTCAGAGGCCGATCCTCGATTTGCCATCGGTGCGACGTAAGGGAAGTAGGGAGACTCGGGATGATCACGCATTACGCTCTCGGCGAGAGAGCGTCCTTCGCCTCGGATGAATGCGTCCCAGATCTCCTTGTCGGGTCCCTTTGGTTCGACGATATGCAGTTCGATGGGGTTCGATGTGGCGAGGGGATATTGTTCGCCCTCCGAATCCGCGTTGGCGTCGTATATGTTCACGCGCAACGACCATCCTCCCTCCAGAAGCAGGTTAGGATTTAGAGCCCATGAGTCGTCGCTGTACCAGTCTTTTGACGGGAGCGTGAATTCAATCGAGCCGCGCTCATCAACTGGCCAACTGATTTCCTCATCATCGATTGCGATGCCAAAGGTGGGCGACATTCTGCCGACGATACGTACGGAGTTGCCGCCATGCAGCGGGGTGGCGTCTATCGAAACACTTCGATCCAGCCTGAATGCGCGGCCAGGGTTTGTAACGCGAATGTGAAGAGGAACCGCAATTCCGGCCAGGGTCTCGTGAGCATCAACCTTCAGGCTGACCTGAGGCCCTCCGGCGAAAATCGCAGGCGAGCACACGATCACAACGACAAGCAGAGTGAGGCGGATTGGCGTTTTCATCTCAGCACCTCGATTCTAGGGAAACGACGGCGGAAACGGTAACGCTCCGTTTGCCAACGGATCGTCATGTACTCGCTGTCATGTGAGCGCGAAGGGCAGTGGGTGAGATGCGAGGCGGAGCGAGGGCCGGCCGCGAGGGCGTACAAGTCGTACGTCGAGTGGCCGGCCCGAAGCGACAACGAAGCAGATGGCCCGCTGCGCTTCGCGCGCATTGGTGACCCCGGCGTGATTCGAACACGCGACCTACGGTTTAGGAAACCGCCGCTCTATCCAACTGAGCTACGGGGTCATTCTCGAGAAAGGTGCGCTATGGACGGGAGCCGGCGAACTCGCGTGCGGCGAACTAAGCCGCGCTCAGCACCAGATGGTCGAGCCTACCAGTTCTGGCGCCGAAATCGCAATTGGTTATCTGAAGCGAATGCGATTCTTCCCTGGAGGTTACTGCTTGATTCGATTCCGCGCGATCTGTGCCGCGCTTCTTCTTTCGATTCTGACGGCGAGCACTGTTCTCGCCGATTCTGCAGAGCCCTTCGTTTCGAAAACCGCGTGCCGGTGGTGGCAGTTTGGCCCCTGC
>JBKJVD010000022.1:0-8150 GCA_046590585.1 Thermoanaerobaculia bacterium
CCGCAAGCGATATTCTTCCCTCATGGGTCAGGTCATCGTCGAGACATTCATCCGGGCGCCGGTCGAGCGCGTTTTCGATCTGGCGTTGAGCGTCGAAGCGCATGCAGAGAGTGCGGCGTTCTCCGGGGAACGGGTCGTGGCTCCCGGCCGGACGGCCGGAATGCTGGGTGTGGGGGAGTTGGTCTGCTTTGAGGGTCGGCACTTCGGGATCCGACAGAGATTCTGCGCGCGCATTACCGCGATCGATCGTCCCCGCAGCTTTTCGGATGAGATGGTGGAGGGTGTGTTCACGCGCCTCAGCCACAAGCATGAATTTGCGGAACGGGAGGGGATGACGGTCATGACTGACACCCTCGTCTGGACCGCTCCGCTCGGGCTGCTCGGACGAGTTGCCGATTTGATCTTCCTGGAGCGGCACATGCGCTGGTTCATCGCGAAGAAGCAGGGCCATCTCAAGGAAATCGCAGAACGCGCGGTCAGATGAGCGCGCACAAACGAATACGGCGCAGGAGTTACCCTGCGCCGTATTCAGGAAACGGACTTCTTTAGCGGCCGTCGTGATCGGCGTCGCCCGGGATTGCACGCTCGACGCTGTGCCATGCGTCCTTCGTGGCTTCCTTCGCGCGCTCCCACGTCAGGCGTGAGGCTCCCTTGGTCTTCTCCCAGTCGCGAGCGAGGTCGTTCTCGAGGCTGGTGTCCCAGGTGCGGTCCGAGTAGCGCTGACGCGACATCGTGCCGTAGCGATACGCCGGCTTGTAGTCGCGGTCGTAGTCCATGGCTTTGTCGGCGTAGCTGCTCTTGGCGTAGTGATCCTTGAACTGCGTGTCGGTCTTCTGGTACGTGCCGTAGGTGCGATCGGTGCGGTCCCAGGCGTCGCGGACTGCGTCCTTCGCATGCTCCCAGCCGAGTTTCGAGTTGCCCTTGGTTGTTTCCCACTTCGACTTCAGATCGGTCTCGAGCTTGTCATCCCACTTGGCGTCGCGATTCTGAGTCCGCGACTCCCAACCCTGGCGGTAAGCCGGCTCGTAGTCGTCCCACGAGTGTGCCTTGTTGTAGTAGGGGCGCGAGGCGTGCTGCGTCTTCCAGTACTCGGACTCGCCGGTCGGATCGATGCTCTCACCGGCAGCGTGCCCTGCTGCGCCGCCTGCAATGGCTCCGATCGCTCCACCGATGAGTGCGCCGATCGGTCCAAACGGGGCTCCGAGAGCGGCGCCGAGACCTGCACCACCTGCTGATCCGACTCCGGTACCCACTGGATGTGAACCTGGTTCGCCGCTAATGGGATCGCGATTCATGTCACGTTCGTTTGCCATGTATTTCTCCTTCGTTTTGAAGTTTCAGTACGAGGAGTGATAGAGCAACTCGGATGCCTATCGTGGCGACCGCGAGCGTGAGTGTCGGGCGCTGCAGTTCAGTGTTCAGTTAGGAATCCGGCGGCCACCCATGCCGACGTTCCTCCCGTCACGTTCGCCAGTTCCCGAACGCCGCTCCGCTCGAGGATGCTCGAGGCCATCGATGATCGGTATCCACCTGCGCAGATCACGATGGCCGGGCCCGAAACCGCGGCGATGCTCGTCTCGAGCTGGTCCAGCGGAATGTTCACCGCGCCCGGTACGTGACCGGTTTCGTATTCGAGCCCGGTGCGTACGTCGATGATCTGCATCCGGGCATTCTCTGCAAGGCGATCGTGAAGCTGGGCGACGTCGATCTGCGGAACGGAAGTGATTTTCAATCCTTCCTCACGCCACGCGCTGATGCCGCCGTCGAGATAGCCATCGACCTTCTCGAGACCGGTGCGAGCCAGGCGGAGACGCGATTCCCGCGCGCTCTCTTCATCCTGCGCCACGACGATGAGGTGGTCGGTTCCACTGAACATCTGCGCGGCCCACGCCGCAAACTGGCCCTCCAGACCGACGTTGACGGAACCGGCGATGTGCGCCGCCCCGAAGGACGTTGCATCGCGTACATCGAGCAGCCGCGCACCACAGCGCATCCGGATCGTCACCTCCGCCGGAGTCAACGGCGTGAAGGGCAGTTCAGTGAGCGGACGCGCACCACGACGATTCAATTCTGCATCCATCGCGAAATAGCGCGGGGCCGCGGGAAGGTCAGTCGTCATCCGCCGCACGAACTCGTCGCGCGGCATTGCCTGGAGTGCGTAATTATCGCGGCGTTGCTCGCCGATCGTCGAAGAACGCTCCCTGGAAATGTTCCGGCCGCATGCGGACCCGGCGCCGTGTGCGGGGTAGACCGCGACTTCGTCGGCGAGCATGAGCAGCTTGCCATGAAGCGAGTCATAAAGAACTCCCGCCATCTGCTCGGAGGTGTAACCGTGCGAGCCGGCAAGATCGGGGCGGCCCACGTCTCCGACGAACAACGTGTCGCCGGTGAGCACAATCGGGGTCCCCGCGTCCTCCGACGAGTCGGTCACGAGCCACGACACGCTCTCCGGGGTGTGACCGGGTGTCTCGATGGCGCGCATCGTCAGCTCGCCGAAATGTAGTTCGTCCCCATCCTGAACCAGCAGTGCCGGGAAGGCGACGGATGCGCGCGCCCCGAATACGATCTCCGCGCCGGTCCTGGCAGCGAGCTCGCGGTGGCCGCTCACGAAGTCAGCATGCAGGTGCGTCTCGATCACATAGCGGATCGTGAGGCCCTGCTGCTCGGCCTCCTCAATGTACTGATCGACGTCGCGCTGAGGATCGACGACCGCGGCGACACCGCCGGAGCCGATCAGATACGAAGCGTGCGCCAGACAGCCGAGGTAGAACTGCTTGAAGAACATGGGGTCCCTCCGGCGGTAGTGTGTCTGTCATCACTATAGGCCTGTTGTCCGGCCTGCGCGATGACCGCGCGACGCGGTCCACCCGGCGTCAGTGAAGAAACATCGGCATCCCGAGGACCTCGACGATGGTGGGACGGTAGCGCGCGGAATCGTAGAAACGCTCAATGTCGACGCGCTTGTGCTCCTGGCCGCTCACCTCGATCGGCACCGCAGCGTAGCGGCCATCAACGACTGCGACCATGCGTCCACCCTCACTACGGCGAACCAAATCGGCGGCGAGGCCGCCGAAGTTGTTGGCGACGAGCATGTCGAGCGAATCAGGAGCACCGGATCGCATCAGGTAAGCGAGCCGCTGGTAAATCACCTTATCGCTGGTGCGCCGCTCCAGGTGTTCGGCGAGCATGCCGCCGATGCCGCCGAGCCGGCGGTTCCCATACGCGTCGGCCTCACCACTCTCGATCATGTCGCCGCCAATCACCTTCGCTCCCTCGGAGATGGCCACAATCGCGTAGTTGCTCGGATTGGAGCTCTTATCGGCCGCCAGCATTTCGTACAGTGCTTCCGGGTCGAACGGAACCTCGGCGAGCACGGCGCGGTCGACGCCGGCGAGATACGACGCCAGCAGGCAGGTCTCGCCCGAGTAGCGGCCGAACAGTTCGACGACGAGGTAGCGCTCGTGTGATCCCGCGCTCGTGCGGAGATCGTTGATGAATGTCACGGATCGTGTGACTGCCGTTGAAAAGCCGAGACAGTAGTCGGTGCCGTAGACGTCGTTGTCCATCGTCTTGGGGATGGCGATCAGCGGCACGCCTTCCGCGGAGAGCCGGCGTGCGAACGTGAGCGTTCCGTCTCCGCCGAGGGCCACGAGAAAGTCGAGGCCGAGAAACTCGACGGTGCGCAAGGCGATGCTGGTCAGGTCGTAGCGTCCGCGTTCGTCCAGTTCGCCCTTCGCGTCCAGGAGGTGGGCGGGAACTTCGAGCGGGCGGGTGAGGGAAGGATTCACGCGCGAGGTGTGAAGGATCGTGCCGCCGCTCCGGTCGATCGGCCTCGTGTTGGTGCGGTTGAGCGGCATCAGCCAGTCGGAGTTGTCCGCCGCGGGGTCGGGGATGATGTTGAGGAGAGACGCCCACCCGCGACGCAGGCCGACGACCTCATGCCCTTCGTCGAGAATCCTCCAGACGAACGACTTGATCGCTGCGTTGAGGCCCGGCACGTCGCCGCCGCCAGTGAGGATCCCGATCCGCTTCTTCATCCGGAAAGGAGTCTATCGCGGTCAGCCGGCCATCGACGCTTCGCAGTGACGAATCGTGGACGACGTATGTTCAGCGAGGAACCTGCGATCCGTTACGAAGCGAGAGATTCAGCCAGGCGGGCATTCGCCTTCTCTTCGCCTTCGGGAAAGAACACGACCTTCAGCGCTTCATGACGATCGAACCGCCCCATGCCCTCGTGAAAGTCGTCGAGCGAATCGAACGTCGCCTGCACGATCCACTCGACGTCGAGGCCGGACTTGAGCAGCGCGAGCATCCGCTGCCAGGTGCTGTACATCTGGCGGCCGATGATGCCCTGCAGCGTCACGCCCTTGAAGATCACGTTCTTCGTGTAGTCGTCGATCGTTACGGCGTGTCCGGCAGGCAGTCCGAGGAGGGAGAGGAACCCGCCCATGCGAACGATGTCGAGTCCGAAGTTGATGGCGGCGGGAGAGCCGGACATTTCGAGGACGACGTCCACCCCCACACCTCCGGTCAGTGTGTCGATTGCCCGTTTCACGTCGGCCGCGGGGGAGGTGCGCACATTGAACGCGTGCAGGTTCCTGAAGTTGCGCCCGGCCGCCCAGCGCCGCGCCGTTTCGAGCGCAGCGTCGCTGACATCGGTCACGACGACCAGACTGGCGCCACTGTGCTCGGCGATTGCGGCCGCCATCGCTCCAATCGGACCGAAGCCGGTGATCGCTACCGACTTGCCGGCCATGTCGACCACCTGCGTGCAATGCACCGCGTTGCCGAGGGCATCGAGAAATGCGCCGACTCGCAGCGGCACATAGGCGCCGAGCTTGATGACGTTCGATGCCGGAACCTTCACGAACTCTGCGTAGCAGCCGTCCTGGTCGAGTCCGTAGATCTTCGTGCGGATGCAGATGTGCCCATTGCCTGAGCGGCACTGGGGGCACTCATTGCAGATGACGTGCATTTCGGCCGAGACGTAATCGCCTACGTTGATTCCGTCGCGATGGGCCCGGTCGCCGATCGCTTCGACGAACCCGCAGAATTCGTGGCCGTAAATCCGAGGAGGCTGGACCTTCGACTGAATCGAGGGGTCCCAATGGTAGATGTGCTTGTCGGTCCCGCAGATCGCTGTCGCTCCGACGCGGATCAGCATGTCGTCCGGGCCGGGGGTGGGGACGGGACACTCGCGGACTTCGGTCCCTGCGGCCCCGTCAGCGGGGGCGGATTTCACGACAGCTTTCATGCTCGTTCTCGCTCTATGGAATCGAATTGGGTTGTGATGATCGCGCTGGATCGCGACCGGGCCCCGATGCTATCAGCCTGCATCGCGATCTGGAACGCAGAATCGGGTCGTGCGCGGCGGGTGGCGCTGGCGACAGTCACCGCCCGCCAATCCTCTGCATCTGCATTCTCGAAGTCGAATGCGCACGCAAGAGACGTCGGACGGCTCTCACCGCGGAGTCGATGGACCGCGTGATCGCGCTGGTCCGGAGCGGGACAAATGTGGCGATCCTACTGGCGTTTACTGCTGTCGTCCCTCGATCGCGCCGAGGAGGATTCCGGCCGCAATCCCGAGCCGGCGGTCGAAGAGACCGGCGCGGTCGTGGGAGAAATCGGCGACGAGTTTGAGCACGAACGGGTTGAAGTTCTGCTGGTACGTGCAGACCACCGATCCGTTCACCTCGACGTGGAACTTCTGCGGGATGAGGTTCGACAGGAGTCGCCGAAGCAGAGCCATCAGAGTGCTGTCTTCTTCGATCTTCCCAATCTCCTGGCCTGAGGCGCTGAGGATGATCCAGGAGTCGCGGAGGAGCGAACGAAGGCCCTGCCGCTTGATTGCGCCGACCTTTTCCCCGGTGCGTGAATCGGCCACGTCGTAGACCGTCGAGATGTCGAGCATCGTTCGAGCGGAGATCGTCAGGACTTCTTCGGTCATCTCTTCACTGGTGTAGACACGGATGTCTTCCTTCAGCTTGAACGCCTTCATCTTCGAATAGAAGACGAGGTTGCCTGCACCGTCGTAAATGTGGAATGCGCCGCCGAAAATCTTCAGGATCTTCCGCCGGATCAGGTACTGGGAGTGACCGAAACGATCGCTGTTCATGCTTTCCTCCGCTGCGGGGCTGATTGTAGGGGAGCCGGGATCGATCCGGCCGGAAGAGTCACTCGCTCCGCTCGGGCAGGAACGGGCCGAAGGCGGCGAGCACCTCGCGATCTGCGGTGACCGGCCTGCGCGACTGCCGGTCCAGCCACACATGAGCGCTGTGACCCGTCGCGTGGAGCGCGCCGGTCTCGCCGTGGCGAAGTTCGTAGTCGAAGCGCATCAACCGGCTGGCGACCTGGCCGACGCTGGTGCGGATGACGACGGGATCGTCGTAGAGAAAAGGGATCCTGTAGCGGCAGCCGATCTCGGTTACGACCAGCAGCACCCCGCGCCGCTCGATCTCGCTATAAGGAATGCCGGTGGCGCGGCAGAGATCGGTGCGTCCGATCTCGAACCAGACGATCGAATTCGCGTGGTGCGCGATTCCCATCTGGTCCGTCTCGGCGTATCGGACGCGGGTGGTCGACTCGATGTACTTCACGCGATCAATCTAACCCGGATGAGGTCGGGGAGGCAGCGTGAGTGTCGGACGGCGCGTGACTCAGAGATTGCTGAGCGATCCCTTCGTGAACTGCTCGGGAGCGGCGACGAACGTGGCGCGATGTTCGGCGGAGCTGAAGTAGTAGATCTTTCCCTTGAACTCGAAGGTCGGCGTGGTCGCGAGGATGGAGATCTTGTTGCCGTCGACCGGATCCATCGCGATCGCCGGTGCGAACGGAAGTTTCGAGCGGAGTTCCTCGTCCTTCTCGGTGAGGAGTGCCGGAGCCGCTCCCGCGTTTCGCTCGGTCTGCGACGCCTTCGGGATCGGGGCGTCATTCTGGAGCATCGGCGGAGGGTCGAGCACGACGGGCTTCGGCTGGACGGACGCCATGGTCCTGACGTTGATCGCAGCGTCTGCGGGATCCGAGGACTGTGCGCTCTGCGGCGCACAGGCGGCAAACAGGAGAGTAACGATCAGGAGGGAGTGAGCGCGCATCGAACCAGACTCATTGCAGGGGATGTTCCAGCTTGAAATCAACAGGAGCGGCCGAACAGGAGCGGCCGTGATGACTGGAACGGGAACCATTGGTGCGAAAGGGGGGACTCGAACCCCCACAAACAAAGTTTACTAGCTCCTGAGACTAGCGCGTCTACCAATTCCGCCACTTTCGCATGATGGTCGCCTGAGGCAAGGCTGGCGATTGTAAATCCAAGTGTGTGAATGTCAATCGCGGGAATCGAAATTCCGCAGCACGGTGCTTCCAACCGTCAGACGAAACGACTATTCTGCGGCGGCAGGAGAGCCGAGTCGACCGATGTCCGTTCCCCCGAGTGAATCCGGCCCGCCCATCGGCGAAGTCTCCGGAACCCGAGTACGAGAGAAACTGTCGAAAGAGATCTGGAATCTCCCGAACTCCCTGACCCTCCTTCGCATCTTTCTCGTTCCGTTCCTGGTCGTGGTCCTGCTGACGAAATTCGAAGGACGCGAATACGCCGGGCTGACGATTTTTCTCGTGGCCGCGATTACCGACTTCTTCGACGGTTTCTTCGCGCGCCGGTGGAAACAGACGACCCGGCTGGGCGCCCTGCTCGACCCGATTGCCGACAAGTTGCTGATGTCGGCCGCGTTCATCTCGCTCGTGGAGATGGATCCCAGGCATGTTCCCGCCTGGATGGTGGTGATCATCATCGGACGCGAGTTCGCGGTTTCCGGACTCCGCTCGATCGCCGCGCAACAGGGAGTGACCATCGCGGCCTCGCCCCTCGGAAAGAGCAAAACCGTTTCCCAGGTCATCGCCATCTCCGTCCTCATCCTCGGCCATGAACTCGGCGAGTTCGTGTTCCTGGGACGCTTGACGCTCTGGGTCGTGATGATTTTCGCGCTCCTCTCCGCCGCCGACTACTTCGTGAAGTTCGCGCGCGCCATTCTGATGTCTGACGAATAGGATTTTAACGGGTCAGGGGAAATGCAGGGGTCAGGACCTTTGACGCTCCTGAATTGATGCGGGCTTGGGACCGCCACACTTTTTAGGGGCCGTTGGACGACCCCGTCCGA
>JBKJVD010000157.1:0-5097 GCA_046590585.1 Thermoanaerobaculia bacterium
ACGACAAAGATTGATGCAGCCAGCGCCGCGACGATGAGTGGCAGATCGACCGGCGGGCGGCTGTGCGAGCCGGAAATGCGCGCAGCATAGAGGTCGTAGCCGAACAGGTGACGAGGGTCGTACGGAACCGTGATGGCCAGCAGTGCCACGCGGGCTGTCCAGACCAGGACGAGACGCGCCGTCGTCGCTCGCGCAGAGGAGCGCCGGCGCATACGCGCGAGCAGGACCAGCGCGCCGGCTGCCAGGAGCAGGGCGCTGGCGTTGGTGCCGTCCGCTCTCGCGCTCTGCACCACCTCCGATTGCGATCGGGGCGAGACATCGAGCCAGAGGGCGGCCTCACCGCGCCGGTCCAGCACGTAACGTTTCCGATTGCCATCGTGGTGCAGCGTTCCGCCATGGAAGGTCAGCGTGGAAATCCAGGCGTCGCGATCGTGTACGAGCGGCGGATCGGTGATGTTGTTGGCGATGCGCGTGAAGGTCTGGACCGACCGGCCTCCGGGAAGTTCGCGCGTGATGATCACGTAGAGGTTGGTGACGTCGAACTCGTAAGCGCGCGTGCCGGCGGTGCGCAATTCTTCGCCCCACCAGGCGATCAGCGTGCCGTCGGGATCGGAGATCCTGGAGCCGTACAGCTGGCTGGGAGTGTTGCGTTCGAGAAGTTCGAACCATGCACTGCGTGGAGCAGACGGCGAGATGGATTGCGCGCCGCTGGCAATGCGCGTGGCGCGCTGCCCGAGGTCCGCCTCGAAGGCTCGCATCTTCGTGCGAACGGAGGCGACGTCGTTTGCGACGTGCTGGTCTGACTGCCGGGCGAAGTTCGATTCGAGGCGCGCTAGCGAGATGATGGTGGCGCCATCGACGACTGTGACGAGGAAGAGGACTGTTGCAGCAATCCGCACGGACGTCGTGCGGGCTGCGATCCAGCAGATGAGCGCGATGGCCGCGACGATGGAAATTACCGGGATGCCCAGTCCGCCGAAAAGACGAATCGCCGTCGCGGCTGCGACGGCGATACTCAAAAGCGTTTCTCGACTCACACGCGGCACGTCATCCCACCCGTTGAAGCACGCGGACTGTCCGCGCGTGGAGCCCGCCGGTTACTTCCCGGCGGAGCGTACGGAGACCACCGACCAGCGGTCGCCCTTGATGCGGAGAGTGATGTAGAGGTCGCGCGTTTCCGAGCGCCCACCCGCATCGAGCGCCCACTTTGCGGTGATGTGATACTGGCCCTCGGCGCTTACCTTGCGCGCGCTGACCTGTTCGAATCCGGTTGGCTTGACCTTGTTGAACAGGCCGTCGAGAACGTACGCAGCCTGGTCGCGGCCGAAGAAACCGTTCTGCTCGACGAGGCCGGGGAACTGAAGCATCACCTGGTCGCCGTCCGCGATTCCGCCGACGATCGCCTGAACGTCACCGCTGCTGAATCCGCGATTCAGATTCGACATGGCCGCGTCGAGATCCTTGAACTGGGCCGACGCAACCAGCGGCACGAACAGAAGTACAAACGCCACCTTCGTCCAGAGTTTCATGGTTCTCTCCAATGCCTTTAAAAACAGGGCTGGTCTGTTGTTTATTCTAGCAGAGTCAATCAGTTAGCTACGTGTCCGCTGCACTCTGCGGAGGGCGCGCCGTCCTGCGATGGGGACGGAAGCGCGTGACCGAGACCGCGGCGGATTGCTTCGCTGACGAAGTCGCCCGGGAGGGGCGCTTCGACTCGAAGTCGTTGGTTCGTCAATGGATGCGTCATTTCAATGGATCGGGAGTGGAGCATCGGACGTTCCGCGTTCCGCTCGCCGTACAACCAGTCTCCTGCAAGGGGATGACCGATTGCAGCGAGGTGCACGCGGATCTGGTGCGTCCGACCCGTTTCGAGGTGGACCGCCACCAGCGAACCGCCGGGTTGTGAGGCGAGCGGCTCGACATGCGTCACCGCTGTCTTTCCCTCGTCCCGGACCCCGAACTTGATCGCCCCGATTCTTGCGAGGGGAGCATGGATCGTCTGCCGCTGTGAGAGCCCACCTTCGACGATCGCGAGATAGAGCTTCTCGATCCGCTTCTGTTCGAACTGGCGCGTCACCTTCGCGTTGACGTCAGCGCGCTTGGTGAAGAACATCACGCCGCTCGTTCCGCGATCGAGGCGTTGCATGAGGAAGAGGGGCGAGGTGTGTTGCGCGGCGATCTCGTAGAGGACCGGTTCGGTCTGGTCGTGACTCCGCTGCACCACGATGTGGGGCGGCTTGTCGACAAACAGGATCGCCTCGTCTTCGTAGAGGATGCTGAGCGTCATCGAGGAAGCATTGTGAGGCCGACCGGCCTCACTCGCGGTAGAGAAGGAACTCGTCGCGGAACTGGGCGAACTCCCTGAGCGAGTCTTCCCATTTCGCAACCCAGTCGTCGATGCTGCCGCCATCCTCAACGATTTCTCGATAGCACGAACTTCCACAAAGGAGGTCGATGGCCAGTCGGTCGGAAACGAACTCGTACGTTTCACGACGCCAGTCGAACTTCTCGGGATTCATGTCACGCGCGACTTTGATGCACCAGAGACCGGTCCGGTACGGCTCGAACACCGCGCGATTCGTGACGTGAAGTTCCGCTCCTCCGCAGACAAGCCCGGCGTGCTTATGGAACGACGGGATGAAGTAGTGCGGCCTGAAGCGAACTCCGGGCAGATCGAGATGGTTGAGCTGATCCGCGAGCTTGAACGGATCGAGCCACGGCGCGCCGAAGAATTCGAACGGGTGCGTCGTTCCTCGCGCTTCCGACAGATTCGTTCCTTCCATGAGGCACATGCCGGGATAGACCGTGGCGGTGTAAACGGTCGGCATGTTCGGCGAGGGAATGACCCAGGGAAGTCCGGTGTCGCCCCACCACATCGACCGTCGCCAGCCTTTCATCGGGACGACGGTGAGTTCGCAGTTCAGGTTGAAAACTTTGTTGAAGTAGCGCGCCAGTTCGCCCGCAGTCATGCCGTGACGGGTCGGCAGAGGAAACATCCCGACGAAGCTCGAGTAGCGGTCCTCGCGGATGTTGCCCTCGAGGTGGATGCCGTCGATGGGATTGGGACGGTCGAGGACGATGACCGGGAGGCCGAGAGGTGCTGCCTCGCGCATGCAGAGCGCCATCGTGTAAATGAACGTGTAGTAGCGCGAACCGATGTCCTGGAGGTCGATGACGAGCGCGTCGAGTCCCTTTAGCACCTCGCGGCGCGGTGCGAGATCCGCCTCGCTCTTGCCGTATAGAGAGTAGACGGGCAGGCCGGTGAGGGGATCGGTCGAATGATCGACATGCGCCATGTCCTGCGCCTCGCCCCAGATCCCATGTTCCGGACCGAAGAGCGTGGTGAGCTTCCAGCCACGACCTGCGTGCAGGAGCTTGACGGCGTGTTGATAGTCGCTCGTGATCGCGCTCTGGTTGGTGACCAGGCCGATCTTCTTTCCCTGAATGCGCCAGGGTTCATCGTCAATCAGTACTTCGAGGCCAGGCAGAACGGTCATTGCGACTCCGTCTAAACGTGATGAATGGTGAATGATGACTGTGAAGTCTGCGACCTACGCTCCGGTGTGACTGGTGTTTCCGGCGAGCAGTTCGAGAGCGTGGGGCACGAGGTGAACGATCGCCTCGAGGTTCTCGACTGCGCCCGCCACACTGCCGGGCAGATTCACGATGAGTGCCGAACCGGCCGTGACGGCCTGGGCCCGGGACAGCGAAGCGAGTGGCGTCTTCGCCAGCGAGGTGGAGCGCATGAGTTCCCCGAAGCCGGGGATCACGCGCGCGCTGACCTGCCAGGTGGCTTCTGGAGTCACGTCGCGCAGGGACAGGCCGGTGCCGCCGGTCGTGACGATCAGCCGGCGGCCTGCCTCGATCGCGCCCTCGATCGCGGCGACGATGGCCGCGACGTCATCCGGAACGACGTCGATTCGATCGACATCGATCGAGTACTCGGCGAGGAGATCGCGCACGGCGGGGCCGGATCGGTCCTGACGGGTGCCGCTCGAGGCGGCGTCACTGCAAGTGATGACTCGGGCTGCGATCACGGTCGGGATTGTATCCGCTGAGGGATCGACTATTCTCCGCGTCTGTAGCTGATGAAACGGACCGACTTTTCATTCGACCTGCCCGGGGAGCTGATCGCCCAGGAACCGAGAGAGCGCGGGCGATCGCGGATGCTGGTGGTGCGTCCGGGCGGTGAGCCGGAGTTCGAGCACCGGTCGTTCGAGCAGTTCCCCGATTTGATGAGTGCGGGAGACGTGCTCGTGATCAACGACACGCGGGTCATTCCGGCGCGCCTGATGGCCCGGCCGCGGGGCCAGATGGTGCGCGGCATCGAAGTCCTGCTGACCAGGAAGCGCGACGAAGTCACCTGGGAGGCGTGGTGCAAGCCGGCCCGCCGGGTGCGTCCGGGTGACCGTCTCGAATTTTCCGACTCGCTTGCAGCGCTCGTCCTCGAAAAAGAAGAAGGGACCGTGACGATTCGATTCGAAGGCGACCTCGATGAGGTCGAGCGGATCGGTGTGCCGCCACTTCCGCCGTACATCGCGCGGGAAACCCCGCGCGACGCCGATCGCTCGGCCTATCAGACGGTGTACGCGAACGAGAAGGGATCGATCGCGGCACCCACGGCAGGGCTGCACTTCACGCCGGAGATTCTCACGCGACTCGAATCGCGCGGCGTGGAGGTCGTGCGCGTGACTCTCCACGTCGGGATCGGGACCTTCAAGCCGGTGAAGGCCGACGATATCGCGGAGCACAGGATGGAGAGCGAGCAGTACGAGATCAGCGAGGTGGCCGCGAACGCACTGAACCGCGCGATCGAAGCCGGGCGGTCGATCACGGCGGTCGGCACCACCTCGGTGCGGACGCTCGAATCCGCCATCATCGCCGGCGACGGACGCATCGTCGCGGGACGGAGCGATACGCGGATGTTCATCACGCCGGGCTTCGAGTTTCGGGTCGTCGACCGGCTGCTGACGAATTTTCACCTGCCGGAATCGACCCTGCTCATGCTCGTCTCGGCGTTTGCCGGCTACGAGACGGTCAGGGCGGCCTACGCCGCGGCGATTCGCGAGAAGTACCGGTTCTACAGCTACGGCGACT